>NZ_LXKR01000029.1:0-81537 GCF_001692375.1 Serratia sp. 14-2641
GAATTTGCCTGGCGGCAATAGCGCGGTGGTCCCACCTGACCCCATGCCGAACTCAGAAGTGAAACGCCGTAGCGCCGATGGTAGTGTGGGGTCTCCCCATGCGAGAGTAGGACACTGCCAGGCATCAAATTAGTGTGCTGATATGGCTCAGTTGGTAGAGCGCACCCTTGGTAAGGGTGAGGTCCCCAGTTCGACTCTGGGTATCAGCACCACTTTATTTAAGTGGTTTAGAAGTTCGGCAGAAAGAAAAGAATCAAAAGAATTTGCTTGGCGGCAATAGCGCGGTGGTCCCACCTGACCCCATGCCGAACTCAGAAGTGAAACGCCGTAGCGCCGATGGTAGTGTGGGGTCTCCCCATGCGAGAGTAGGACACTGCCAAGCATCAATTAAGCCAAGAGGCCATCCGCAAGGATGGCCTTTTTGCTATGGGTCAAAAACAGAAGATACCCCCTTACCCCAACCTTCTCCCACAGCACCAACCGAGAACATCAGGAACACCAGTGTGAGCAGCCCGGCGTTGTGGGTGAGCTCGTGCCGCTTCAGGATGCTGGGAGTAAGAAGAAAGATGGGATATTGCGCAGGAATGTCAGCGGACTCGATCGGTTCTCTCTCCTGGGGGAGAGGGCTAGGGTGAGGGGACGACTGCCAACTAAACAGACAAAAGACTCCCTGCTTACTATTTACGAACAGCCCTCCCTGCCTGGCGATGAAACATTTTCACCTTCCCGTTGAATCCTCGACATGACGCTAAAAAAGCGCTATCTTCGGGCATCTAGAAGTCTAAACGTATAAACGGATATGTGAGGGGTAAGCAATGCCGATTCGTGTTCCTGATGAGTTACCTGCGGTCAATTTATTGCGTAATGAGAACGTGTTTGTCATGACATCCTCACGCGCAAAAACACAGGAAATCAGGCCGTTAAAGGTGCTTATTCTCAACCTGATGCCGAAAAAGATCGAAACGGAGAATCAGTTCCTGCGTTTACTTTCCAACTCGCCATTGCAGATCGATATTCAGCTACTGCGCATCGATAGCCGTGAGTCGAAGAACACGCCTACGGAGCACCTGAATAATTTCTACTGTAACTTTGAAGATATCCAGAATGAGAACTTTGACGGGCTGATCGTCACCGGCGCTCCGCTGGGCCTGGTGGACTTCTGTGATGTCGCCTATTGGCCGCAGATCGAGCGAGTGATCGAGTGGGCCAAGGATCATGTGACTTCAACCCTGTTTGTCTGTTGGGCAGTGCAGGCCGCGTTAAACATCCTGTACGGCATTCCAAAGAAGACACGAGAGGTGAAGCTCTCTGGGGTGTACCAGCATCGTACGCTGCACCAGCATGCCTTGCTGACCCGGGGTTTTGATGAAACCTTCCTGGCTCCTCACTCCCGCTATGCCGATTTCCCAACCGAGATCCTGCGGCAGTACACCGATCTGGATATCCTGGCAGAATCAGAGCTGGCAGGTGCCTATCTGTTCGCCACCAAGGATAAACGCATGGCATTTGTCACCGGGCATCCGGAATATGACACCCTGACGTTGGCGGGCGAGTATTGTCGCGATAACGATGCAGGCCTCAATCCGACCGTACCGCTAAATTATTTCCCCGATGATAACCCCGAATTGACCCCCGCAGCTTCATGGCGAAGCCATGGTCACCTGCTGTTTTCCAACTGGTTGAACTACTACGTTTACCAGATCACGCCGTTCGATCTGCGTCATATGAATCCTACCCTCGAGTAACATTTTTCTCTGTAACGGGTGGCTGAATCGAGGCCACCCTGGTTTATCCCACCGTTTTCCCTGCCAAATCTGCAACGTTTCAGCATCGATAACTCATTTAAAAACAATGCATTACTGGTATTTCTCGTTCGCAATGGAACCGGTTTCCTAGTTTGCCATAAATGATAAATAATCTAATCAATTGATAATAAAAGGTTAATAAAATATTTATTAAAAAAATGGAAATCGTTTTTGATTTTTAGTTTTTGTTAGTTATTCTAGGATCCTGCGGGATGACATCTGACCAGTTGGCGGTCTTTTTTTCACCCGATTTCCGACAACAATGCTTCGCCTGGCCTGTAATGGCGGCGTGGAATGATGGAAAGGATCAAGACAATGACGCAACAGATGGTAGGCACAGAATTAGCGTTTACACAGGCTTTCGGCTCTGCAGAGCGGCAGATACTGACGGATGACGCGGTCGAGTTCCTGGCTGAACTGGTGGGGAAATTTACGCCACAACGCAATAAACTGTTGGCGGCACGCGCCAGCTGGCAAGAGAAAATCGATCGTGGCGAGCTGCCTGGCTTTATTTCGGAAACGGATTCCATTCGGCAGGGCGACTGGCAGATCCGCGGCGTTCCCGCTGACTTGCGCGACCGTCGGGTTGAGATTACCGGTCCGGTTGAACGCAAAATGGTGATCAACGCCCTCAATGCCAACGTCAAAGTGTTTATGGCCGACTTTGAAGACTCGCTGGCCCCAAGTTGGGACAAGGTTATCGACGGGCAGATCAACCTGCACGATGCGGTAAACGGCACCATTTCTTACACCAACGAAGCCGGCAAGATTTACCAGCTCAAACCCAACCCAGCGGTGTTGATTGCCCGCGTGCGCGGCCTGCATTTGCCGGAAAAACACGTGCAGTGGCAGGGGGAAGCGATTCCTGGCGGGTTGTTCGATTTTGCACTCTATTTCTTCCATAACTATCGCCAACTGCTGGCAAAAGGCAGTGGTCCGTATTTCTACCTGCCGAAAACCCAGTCCTGGCAGGAGGCTGCCTGGTGGAGCGAAGTCTTTAGTTTTACCGAGGATCGCTTCGAGTTACCGCGCGGCACTATCAAAGCCACGGTGTTGATTGAAACCCTGCCTGCGGTATTCCAGATGGACGAGATCCTGTATCACCTGCGCGATCATATCGTCGGGCTGAACTGTGGCCGTTGGGACTATATCTTCAGCTATATCAAAACGCTGAAGAACCATGGCGATCGGGTGCTGCCGGACCGTCAGTCCGTCACCATGACCCAGCCTTTCCTCAGTGTTTATTCTCGCTTGCTGATCAAGACCTGTCACCGCCGCGGTGCTTTTGCTATGGGCGGAATGGCGGCGTTTATCCCCAGCAAAGACGCCGAGCAAAACGCGGTGGTGTTGGGCAAGGTACGCGCGGATAAAGAACTGGAAGCGACCAATGGCCATGACGGGACTTGGGTGGCACATCCAGGTCTGGCCGATACGGTGATGGAAGTGTTTAACCGCATCCTGGGTGAGCGGCAGAACCAGCTAGATGTATTGCGTGAGAGCGATGCTCCTATCACGGCGGCGCAACTGCTGGAACCGTGTGACGGTGAGCGTACCGAAACCGGTATGCGCGCCAATATCCGCGTGGCGGTGCAATACATTGAAGCCTGGATCTCCGGCAATGGCTGCGTACCGATTTATGGCCTGATGGAAGATGCCGCCACCGCCGAGATTTCACGTACCTCAATCTGGCAGTGGATCCATCACGAGAAAAGTCTCAGCAATGGCCAACAGGTAACCAAAGCCCTGTTCCGCCAGATGCTGCAGGAAGAGATGCAGGTCGTACGTAAAGAACTGGGTGAAGCGCGTTATCACGCAGGCCGTTTCGAAGAGGCGGCACAGCTGATGGAGCGTATTACCACGCAAGACGAATTAATCGATTTCCTGACCTTACCCGGCTACGAATTACTGGCCTGAAACCGTTCCTGACCTTTAACCCTACAGTATTGAAAAGGATAAAAATATGACGACCTCTCGTACCCAACAGATCCAACAGCTGGAACAGGAATGGAAATCAGCACGCTGGGAAGGCATCACCCGCCCTTACAGCGCCGAAGACGTGATCAACCTGCGTGGCTCGGTCAATCCGGTTTGCACGCTGGCGCAAAACGGAGCGGCGAAACTCTGGGAGTTGCTGCACGGCAAATCCCGCAAAGGGTACGTGAACAGCCTTGGGGCGCTGACCGGTGGCCAGGCGCTGCAACAGGCGAAAGCGGGCGTCGAAGCGATCTACCTGTCCGGTTGGCAGGTAGCGGCTGATGCCAACACCGCTGCCGCCATGTATCCCGATCAATCACTGTACCCGGTCGACTCTGTCCCGACGGTGGTTGAGCGTATCAACAATACTTTCCGTCGGGCGGATCAGATCCAGTGGGCAAACCAGATTGAACCGGGCAGCAAAGGCTATACCGATTACTTCCTGCCGATCGTAGCGGATGCCGAAGCCGGATTTGGCGGCGTACTAAACGCCTTTGAACTGATGAAGGCGATGATCGAAGCCGGTGCCGCCGGGGTGCATTTCGAAGATCAACTGGCGGCGGTGAAGAAGTGTGGCCATATGGGCGGCAAGGTCTTGGTACCGACCCAGGAAGCTATCCAGAAGCTGGTTGCGGCGCGCTTGGCTGCTGACGTTCTCGGTGTCCCAACCTTGCTGATTGCCCGTACCGATGCGGACGCGGCAGACCTGCTGACCTCCGATTGCGATCCGTATGACAGCGCCTTCGTGTCTGGTGAACGCACCGCCGAAGGTTTCTACCGTACCCATGCCGGTATTGAGCAGGCGATCAGCCGTGGGCTGGCCTATGCGCCTTATGCCGATCTGGTGTGGTGCGAAACCTCAACGCCGGACTTGGAAGCTGCGCAACGCTTTGCCGATGCGATCCATGCCAAGTTCCCGGGCAAACTGTTGGCCTATAACTGCTCACCGTCGTTCAACTGGAAAAAGAACCTGGACGATCAGACTATCGCCCGCTTCCAGGACGCGTTGTCCGCCATGGGCTATAAATACCAGTTCATCACGCTGGCCGGTATCCACAGCATGTGGTTCAACATGTTCGATCTGGCACACGCTTACGCACGTGGTGAAGGCATGAAGCACTATGTCGAAAAAGTGCAGCAACCAGAGTTTGCCGCGGTCGAGCGTGGTTACACTTTTGCTTCGCATCAGCAGGAAGTGGGGACCGGCTACTTCGATAAAGTCACCACCATTATTCAGGGGGGCGCTTCCTCGGTAACGGCACTAACCGGTTCCACCGAAGAACAGCAGTTCTGATCCCCAAGGGCCTGGCGCGGTGTCAGGCTCTTGTTTCATTCCTGAATGGCAGAGGCAAAGATGGCGGAAAAACTGGAGCTGTTGATTGCACAGACGATCCTGCAGGGCTTTGATGCGCAATATGGCCGCTTTCTTGAAGTCACGGCCGGAGCGCAGCAGCGTTTTGAGCAGGCAGACTGGCCCGCCGTACAACAGGCGATGAAACGACGTATCCACCTTTACGATCACCACGTCGGTCTGGTGGTCGAGCAACTGAAATGTATCACCGGGCAGAAATATTACGATGCGGACTTCCCCAATAGGGTGAAGGCGGTTTATACCGAGCTGTTGCCCGACTACCCGCGTTTTGAAATTGCCGAAAGCTTCTTCAACTCGGTTTACTGTCGGCTGTTCAAACATCGGGATTTAACCCCGGACAAGCTGTTCGTTTTCAGTTCGCAGCCCGAACGGCGCTTTCGTGATATCCCCAGGCCATTAGCCCGTGATTTTACCCCCAACGGTGATTTGGCCGCCATGCTTCACAGCCTGTTGATCGACTTGCCGCTGCGTCTGCCATGGGAAGATCTGCCACGCGATATTCGCTATATCACCCAAGCCTTACTGCAAACCTTCAGCTCCCAACAGCTAGCTGGAGCGACGTTCCAAATTGGTAATGAGCTGTTCTACCGTAACAAGGCGGCCTGGTTGGTCGGTAAGCTGCGCGTGGCCGACGGGGTTTACCCGTTTCTGTTGCCGATCCACCACAGCGAGTCCGGCGCGTTGTTCATTGATACCTGCCTGACCAGCAAGGCCGAAGCCAGCATCGTGTTTGGCTTCGCCCGTTCCTACTTCATGGTGTATGCCCCATTACCAGCGGCGATGGTCGAATGGTTGCGGGAGATCCTGCCGGGTAAAACCACCGCCGAACTGTATATGGCGATCGGCTGCCAGAAGCATGGTAAAACCGAATGCTACCGCGAATACCTGAATTTTATGGCCCAGTCGCAGGAGCAATTCATTATTGCGCCGGGCGTGAAAGGTATGGTGATGCTGGTGTTTACGCTGCCGTCCTTCGATCGGGTATTCAAGGTGATCAAAGACGAATTTGCGCCGCAGAAAGAGGTTACGCAGGCGCAGGTGATGGCCTGCTATCAACTGGTAAAAGAGCACGATCGCGTCGGGCGGATGGCCGATACCCAGGAATATGAGAATTTTGTAGTGGATAAGGCGCGCATCAGCCCGCAACTGCTGGCGGAGTTGCAGCGCGAGGTGCCGGAAAAGCTGGAAGATCTCGGCGATCGTGTGGTCATCAAGCACTTGTATATGGAGCGTCGGATGACACCGCTGAACCTGTATCTCGAACAGGCAGACGAACGGCAAATGCATGACGCCATCGAAGAATATGGTAATGCGATCAAACAGCTGGCTGCAGCCAATATCTTCCCTGGCGATATGCTGTTCAAAAACTTCGGCGTGACGCGTCATGGGCGCGTAGTGTTTTACGACTACGACGAGATTTGCTACATGACCGAAGTGAACTTCCGTCATATTCCGCCGCCGCGCTACCCGGAAGATGAACTGGCCAGTGAACCCTGGTATAGCATTTCACCCAACGACGTTTTCCCCGAAGAATTCCGCCATTTCCTGTGTGGCGACCGGCGTATCCGCAAGGTCTTTGAAGAGATGCACAGCGATCTGTTCGAAGCGGACTACTGGCGAGGATTGCAGCAGCGCATCAAGGAGGGGCATGTCGAGGATGTGTTTGCCTACCGTAAAAAGCGGCGTTTCAGCCAGCGTCTGCCTTCGGGGTACGCGCAGGCTGGCTGATAGCAGCAGGCCCAGCAAGCTGGGCCATGGCCAGGATTAAAACGTGATACAGCAGGCACCTTGTTCGGCCCCGGAAAGCTGGGTGCGTAACGCACCAAACAGTTCACGGCCACAGCCGATCCTTTCAGCGCTCAGATCGGGGTGATAGGGAGTGCGCTGGGCCAGCTCTTCTTCCGAGACCAGCAGTTGCAGCTCGCCGGTGCGGCCATTCACCCGGATAATATCGCCGCTTTGTACTTTGGCCAGCATGCCGCCGGTGTACGCCTCCGGGGTGACATGGATCGCGGAAGGAACCTTGCCGGAAGCGCCGGACAGGCGGCCATCGGTTACCAGCGCTACCTTGAAGCCGCGATCCATCAATACCCCGAGCGGTGGCATCAGCTTATGTAGTTCAGGCATGCCATTGGCCTGCGGCCCCTGGAAACGTACGACCACTACGCAGTCCCGATCCAGTTTGCCTGCTTCGAAGGCAGGGACGATATCGTGCTGGCTTTCGAATACGATCGCCGGGGCTTCGATAATCTGATTATCAGCAGGCACCGCCGACGTCTTCATCACCGCCCGGCCCAGATTACCGGCCAGCACCTTGGTGCCGCCATGGTGCTCGAACGGTTTGGCTATGCTGGCAATCACGTTAGCGTCCAGCGAACTTACTGCCCCGTCGCGCCAGGCTAGCTGGCCATTGTCCAGCCAAGGTTCCTGGGTGTAACGTTCCAGGCCGAAACCGGCGACGGTATGCACATCCTGATGCAACAGGCCATTGTTCAGCAGCTCACGCACGACCAATTGCACACCGCCTGCCGCCTGGAACTGATTGATATCCGCCGGGCCATTGGGGTAGATGCGGCACAGCAGTGGCACCGAATCGGAAAGCTCAGAGAAGTCATCCCAGTTGATGATGATGCCTGCTGCGCGAGCCATGGCCACCATATGCATCGTCAGGTTGGTCGATCCCCCGGTGGCCAGTAGCGATACGATGCCGTTAACCACCACTTTTTCATCCACCAATTGGCCTATCGGCAGGTAATTACCGGCGGTTTCTGTCAGGCGGGTGATTTGGCGAGCGGCAGCATCATTGAGCGCATCGCGCAGCGGCGTGTCTGGATGAACGAAAGAGGCGCCGGGCAGATGTAGGCCCATCACTTCCATCACCATCTGGTTGGTGTTGGCGGTGCCGTAGAAGGTGCAGGTGCCAATCCCATGGTAAGAGGCAGCTTCGGCTTCCAGCAGCGCATGGCGATCGGCTTTGCCTTCGGCATACAGCTGGCGCACACGTACTTTCTCTTTATTCGGCAGGCCGCTGCTCATCGGCCCGGCAGGCACAAATACGGCAGGCAAATGGCCGAAGGACAGGGCAGACATCACCAACCCTGGCACAATCTTGTCGCAGATACCCAAGAACAATGCGCCGTCGAACATGTTATGGGACAGACCGATGGCTGCGGACATGGCAATTACATCGCGGCTCATCAACGACAGCTCCATACCGTCCTGCCCCTGTGTCACGCCATCGCACATTGCTGGCACACCACCTGCGACCTGGCCAACGGCGCCAACGCTGTGCAGCGCCTGTTTTAACCTCTGTGGATAGCTTTCATAAGGCTGGTGGGCAGAGAGCATATCGTTGTAAGCGGTGATGATGGCGATATCGCTGCGCACCATGTTTTTCAGGGCGGCTTTATCGTCGGGCTGGCAGGCGGCAAAGCCGTGAGCCAGGTTGCCACAGGCTAGCTGTGAGCGGTGTACCGTCTGCGTACGGGCTGAGCTAATACGTGCCAGATAGGAAGCTCGGCTCTCTTTTGAACGTTCAATGATGCGTTGTGTTACACGTGCCAGGGTGCTGTTAATCATACCATCCTCACAATGCAGCCCTAATGCGCGCGGCGAGGGCTAGTTATGTTGTTCAGAACATCTCGTTATGCACAGGCTTCTTGCGGCAGAAAACTCTGGATATGTCGCACTGTGTCGGCAATCACCGCATCCAGCGGCTGATCGATATCGATCGCCTGGACGTCACTTTCATCTTGGCCCGGCTGCTCCAGAGTGGCGAACTGAGTGACCAGCATTTGGGGCTTGAAGAAATGCCCCTTGCGGGCAGCCAGCCGAGCTTCGATCACTGGGAAGTCGCCGTGCAAATAGATGAATGACAGATTGTCGTTACCGGCTCGCAGCCGATCGCGATAATGTTTTTTCAGCGCAGAGCAGACGATGATGGAGACTGCATTGGTACGCTGCATGGCGAAAGCGGCGTCGTTCAGGGCAGCCAACCAGGGTGCGCGATCGTCATCATTGAGCGGTTCGCCTGAGGCCATTTTCTGGATATTGCAGCGAGGATGGAGAAAGTCACCGTCCAGGAAGTTGGCGGATAGCCGTTGGGCCACGGCACTGGCGACGGCGGACTTACCGCTGCCGGAAACGCCCATAATGACGTAAACACGATTCTGATTATTGGTCATGGTTTGGTTCCCCCACCTGCGAGCCATAGTCTGTTGAAGCTGTATTATTTGACGGTTAATTGTTACCGGTAACATGTTATCGGTAACATTGTCGAGGGAAGCGCCAAAGGTTGCAATCGGCTTTCGGTGGCAAGATCGCTAATTGTGATCGAATTCATACTTTTCGCAGGATGCGAAACAAAGTCTCTACAGCGCGATACAGAAAAATAACAGCGGGGATTTGCTCATGACGTCGGGCGCCGAATGCTGCGCCCGTCTAATCACCGTACGCCGCCGTACTCAAGGCTGATCTCTTTTGCCGCATGGATCACCAGCGCACCCAGCTCAGTTACGCGATCGTCGGTAATGCGCGATACCGGGCCGGAGATGGAGATGGCGGCAAAGGCTTCGCGGTGCTCATCAAAGATGCAGGCGGCCAGGCAGCGTAAGCCAAGGGCATGCTCTTCATCGTCGAACGAAAATCCCTGTTTGCGGATCACCGCTAACCCTTCTTTCAGGTTATGTGGCGTTAGCGTATGCGGGGTATAGGTGTGCATGCCTTTTTTATGCAGCAGCCGGGTTACCTCATCGTCTTGCATGCTGGCCAGAAAGGCTTTGCCCGCACCAGAAGCATGCATCGGCAGCTTGCCGCCAATTGGGGCCGACATGCGCATCAACGCGGTGCATTGCACCTGATCGATAATCACCGCCTGATCCTCGGCTTTGTCCATCACCGCCAGATTGACCGTTTCACCCGACTCTTCCATCAGGCGGCGCAGCGTAGGATGCACCATGGCCAGCAGGTTACGGCTTTGCAGGAAGCTGCTGCCCACCACAAACGCATGTGCCCCCATGGTCCACAGGCCAAGATCGCCCACCTGACGAACAAAACCCTGCTGCTGCATGGTTGTCAGCAGGCGATGGGTGGTGGAGTTGGGCAACCCGGCCTGTTGGGCCAGATCGGTCAGTGCCACATTGCCCTGCGCTTCGGCAATATATTCCAATAGTTTCAGACCACGGGTCAGTGACTGGACCTGGCCGGTCGCCGTGCTGGTGGCGGGCGCGGCGGCGCGGGGTTTTTTACCGCGTTTGGCGGGAACGGGAGTGGCCATGATTCACCTTATGCTTTCCGTATGATGGAATTCATTTTCGTTTTTTGAGTATGAATTGCAAGTTGCTTCTCCGCTCATCGGATCTGTTGCTCGGCGAACCTGAAAAACTCTCAATACCCGCTCGCACCTTTGCCGCCATAACCTGTGCTAGGATGTCAGACCCTCCATCTTTCAAGTTGCAGGATGCATGACGGGCGCAGCGTGCCGCGCCGCTACAACATTGGGATGTGGGGTAATAAGTCGTCGGGCGGATAATCGGGTGTGAAGGGGCTACAGTGATAAATCGAGTGGAACAACTGCGTCAGCAGCTATCGCAGCGTATTTTAGTGTTGGACGGCGGTATGGGCACCATGATCCAGAGCTATCGGCTGGAGGAGGCAGACTACCGCGGTGAGCGTTTTGCCGATTGGCAAAGCGATCTGAAAGGCAATAACGACCTGCTGGTGTTGAGCAAGCCGGAGGTGATCACTGCGATCCACAACGGTTACTTGGAGGCGGGGGCCGACATCCTCGAAACCAACACCTTCAACTCGACCACTATCGCGATGGCCGACTACCATATGGAGTCGCTGTCCGCGGAAATTAACTACCAGGCCGCTTTGCTGGCTCGTGCTTGTGCTGATGAATGGACGGCGCGCACCCCGGAAAAACCGCGCTACGTTGCTGGTGTACTGGGCCCAACCAACCGTACCGCCTCTATCTCCCCCGACGTTAACGATCCAGCTTTCCGTAATGTCTCTTTTGATCAGTTGGTAGAGGCTTACCGCGAATCAACCCGTGCGCTGGTGGAAGGGGGCGTCGATCTGATCATGATCGAAACCATCTTCGATACCCTGAATGCCAAAGCGGCGGCCTTTGCGGTCGAAACCGAGTTTGAAGCGCTGGGTGTGACCTTACCGATCATGATTTCTGGCACTATCACCGACGCCTCTGGCCGCACCCTTTCCGGCCAGACTACGGAAGCGTTCTACAACTCGCTACGTCATGTCAAACCGCTGACCTTTGGCCTGAACTGTGCGCTCGGCCCGGATGAATTACGCCAATACGTGGCGGAGTTGTCTCGTATCTCTGAAAGCTATGTCACTGCCCACCCGAATGCCGGTTTGCCCAATGCCTTTGGTGAATACGATCTCGATGCCGAAGAGATGGCCAAACAGGTGGGCGAATGGGCGCATGCCGGTTTCCTCAATATCATCGGTGGCTGCTGTGGCACGACTCCGGCGCATATTGCCGCGATGGCTAAAGCGGTTGACGGCGTACCGCCACGGCAGTTGCCAGCGTTACCGGTGGCTTGCCGCCTGTCCGGCCTGGAACCGCTGAATATTGATGCCAAATCGCTGTTCGTCAACGTAGGTGAGCGTACTAACGTTACCGGCTCGGCCCGATTCAAACGGTTGATTAAAGAAGAAAAGTATAACGAGGCGCTGGCCGTGGCTCGCCAGCAGGTGGAGAGCGGTGCCCAAATCATCGACATCAACATGGATGAAGGGATGCTCGACGCCGAAGCGGCGATGGTGCGCTTCCTCAGCCTGATCGCCGGTGAGCCGGATATCGCCCGCGTCCCGATCATGATCGACTCCTCTAAATGGAGCGTGATCGAAAAGGGCCTGAAATGCATTCAGGGTAAAGGCATCGTCAACTCGATCTCGATGAAAGAGGGCGAAGAAGCCTTTATCCACCATGCCAAGCTGGTACGCCGCTACGGTGCCGCCGTGGTGGTGATGGCCTTCGATGAGGTCGGCCAGGCGGATACCCGCCAACGCAAATTTGAGATTTGCCGCCGTGCTTACCAGATCCTGACCGAACGTGTGGGTTTTCCGCCGGAAGACATCATCTTTGACCCGAACATTTTTGCCGTCGCAACCGGTATCGAAGAGCATAACAACTATGCCGTCGACTTTATCGAAGCCTGCGCCGACATCAAAACCCACCTGCCGCACGCGATGATCTCCGGCGGCGTGTCCAACGTCTCCTTCTCGTTCCGTGGCAACGATCCGGTGCGTGAGGCGATCCACGCGGTGTTCCTGTATCACGCTATTCGCAACGGCATGGATATGGGGATCGTCAACGCCGGGCAGTTGGCGATCTATGACGATCTCAGCACCGAACTGCGTGAAGCCGTTGAGGATGTGGTGCTCAACCGCCGTCAGGACGGCACCGAGCGTCTGCTGGAACTGGCGGAGAAATACCGGGGCAGCAAAGACAATGAAGTGGCGGTTCAGCAGGCTGAATGGCGCGGCTGGCCGGTAGTGAAGCGCCTGGAGTATTCGCTGGTTAAAGGCATTACCGAATTTATTGAGTTAGACACCGAAGAAGCGCGTCAGCAGGCGGATCGCCCGATCGAGGTGATCGAAGGGCCGCTGATGGCAGGCATGAACGTGGTGGGCGATCTGTTCGGCGAGGGCAAAATGTTCCTGCCGCAGGTGGTGAAATCGGCCCGCGTGATGAAGCAGGCGGTGGCCTATCTCGAACCTTACATTGAGGCCAGCAAACAGAAAGGCACCACCGCCGGGAAAATTCTGCTGGCGACGGTGAAGGGCGACGTGCACGACATCGGCAAAAACATCGTCGGCGTGGTGCTGCAATGTAACAACTACGAAATTATCGATCTGGGCGTGATGGTACCAACGGACAAGATCCTGAAAACCGCCCGCGAACAGAACGTGGATATTATCGGTCTGTCTGGCCTGATCACCCCGTCGCTAGATGAAATGGTCAACGTGGCGAAAGAGATGGAGCGCCAAGGTTTTACTCTGCCACTGCTGATCGGCGGGGCGACCACCTCCAAGGCCCATACCGCGGTGAAGATTGAGCAGAACTACAGCGGCTCGACTACCTACGTGCAGAACGCCTCGCGTACCGTTGGCGTGGTTGCGGCGCTGCTGTCAGACACCCAGCGGGACGAGTTTGTCGCCCGCACCCGCAAAGAGTACGAAACCGTGCGTATCCAGCACGGGCGTAAAAAGCCGCGTACGCCGCCGGTCAGCCTGCAACAGGCGCGGGATAACGCCATGGTGCTGGATTGGGAAAACTACCAACCACCGGTGCCGAACAAGCTGGGGGTGTTCCCGGTTGAGGCCAGCATTAACACGCTGCGCCACTATATCGACTGGACGCCGTTCTTTATGACCTGGTCACTGGCGGGCAAGTACCCGCGCATTCTGGAAGATGAAGTGGTAGGGGAAGAGGCCAAGCGCCTGTTCCAGGATGCCAACGAAATGCTGGATATGTTGGCCGCTAACGGTAGCCTCAACCCGCGTGGTGTCTACGGTCTGTTCCCGGCCAACCGCGTTGGGGATGATGTGGAGGTCTACCGGGATGAAAGCCGTGAAGAGGTGTTGGTGGTTAGCCGCCACCTGCGTCAGCAAACGGAAAAGACCGATTTTCCGAACTATTGTCTGGCCGATTTTGTGGCCCCGAAAAACAGCGGCAAAGCCGACTATTTTGGCGCATTCGCGGTTACTGGTGGGCTGGAAGAAGATGCTTTGGCGGCGGCCTATGATGCCAAGCATGACGATTACAACAAGATCATGGTCAAAGCGTTATCCGATCGTTTGGCAGAGGCCTTTGCCGAGTATCTGCACGAGCAGGTACGTAAGCGGCATTGGGGCTTTGCCGCCGATGAAAATCTGAGTAACGAAGAGCTGATCCGTGAGAATTATCAAGGTATTCGCCCGGCTCCCGGCTATCCTGCTTGCCCAGAGCATACCGAAAAAGCGGAGATCTGGCAGTTGCTGGACGTTAATCGCCATACCGGCATGGAACTGACCGAGTCCTTCGCCATGTGGCCTGGGGCAGCGGTATCCGGCTGGTATTTCAGCCATCCGCAGAGCAAGTACTTTGCCGTGGCACAGATCCAGCGCGATCAGGTTGAAGACTATGCGCAGCGTAAGGGGATGAAGATCAGTGACGTAGAGCGCTGGCTGGCCCCGAATCTGGGATACGATGCGGACTAATTTGCAGCCAGCAGGCTGAAAGAGACAGGGGAACAACGTGTCTATCGAAGAACTGTTAAAGCTGCATCCGGTGATCGCAGCGGTCAAAGATAATGAAAGCCTGCAGATCGCGGTCAAATCGGACTGCCAGATCATCTCGGTACTGTACGGCAATATCTGCAATATTGGCCGCATCGTGCAGCAGGTGAAGGACGCGGGCAAATATGCTTTTGTGCATGTTGATTTGCTGGAAGGCAGCTCCAACAAGGAGATCGTGATTAATTTCCTGAAAATCGTCACGGCGGCGGATGGCATTATCAGCACCAAAGCCTCGATGGTGAAGGCGGCGCGTCAGCAAGGTTTCTACACCATTCACCGGCTGTTTATCATGGACTCGATTTCCTTCCACAATATCGACAAACAGGTGGCGCAATCGACGCCTGACTGCATCGAAATCCTGCCGGGTTGCATGCCTAAGGTGCTCGGTTGGGTGGCAGAAAAGATCGACTTGCCGATCATTGCCGGTGGCTTGGTGTGTGATGAGGATGATGCGCAAACCGCACTGAATGCCGGGGCCATCGCCGTTGCCACCACCAATCACGACGTATGGAAGTTGAAATTGTAAGAGTAAGGGCACCGAATGCCGGTGCCCCTGCCTTTTAGTCGACTAAAGGACTGAGTGCCTGTAGCAGCGGATCCAGATGTTTGTTTACCTGTTGATACACCTGCTGATTCAACTGATTGTAGAACCGATGGTTAGCCATATTCGGTGCAAAACTGTCCCCCATTCGTACCAGCTTCTGCGCGGCCTGTTCGTAATCGCTAAAGACGTTCACCGCCATTCCGGCGTTGATGGCACAGCCCACCGCTGCGGAGCCTTTCATCACGTTACGGCTGGTGGGGATGCCAAACACGTCGGCAAAGATCTGCATAAACAGATCGCTGTTGGCCCCGCCGCCGGAAATAATCAGGTGCTTGAACGGGGTTTGCAGCTCCAGCGCCATCTTGTCCATATGGTTTTTCATGGTGAAGGCAATGCCCTCCAGCACCGAACGGTACATATGGGCACGGGTATGGCGGCCATCGAAGCCAATCATGGCCCCTTTACGGAATTCCGCTTCAGACGGTGGTGCCCAATCGTGGACGGTGATCAGGCCTTCACAACCTGCAGGAACGCGCTCTGCTTCCTGATTCAGTAACTCCTCAATGCTGGTCCCGGCGTCATGGGCATCCGACAGTGCGGCTGCGCCAAACTGATCGCGGAACCAACTGATGGTCCACATGCCACGGCGCACGCCCATGCACTCATACAGGTAACGTCCAGGGATCGAGGCCTGGAACGGCCAGAAGTTTTGCGCGTCCTTCACGTTGGCATGGCCGTGTACCATGGCCCCGATATAGGTGCCGAGGGAAATCAGCGCAACGCCTTCATCTAGCGAACCGGCTCCCAGCGCTTCAACCGCTTTGTCATGTGCGGTAGCCACCACCGGAATACCTGCGGGGATGCCGAGCTGTTGCGCCACATGCTGAGTGATGTGGCCGAGGATTTCACCGGGTTTCACCACGTCCAGCACCATGTCGCGCGTCAGGTTACAGCTTTGCCAGACGGCGGGATCGGTGCTCCAATCGAGGCGGTCATTGTCCATCGGCCACCAACCGATGTAGTTGGCGCAGGTGTCTTTGAACTCACCGGTCAGGCGATGGGTGATGTAACCCGAAGTTGTCGTTACATAACGCACGCCCTGATAGGCGTTGATATATTCGTAAGGCTTGTTCAGGCGTTTGTCCATCCAGTTAATCACCGGATAGGCCAGCTCACCGTTATCCTTCAACAGCACCCGGCAGCAGCGGACGATGCAAATGCCCATCGCCAGAATGTCCTGCGGCTTGCCACCACGTTCGCCAAAACGCTGCATGGCGCGGCGGAAAGCCACCTTAAGCGAATCCCACAGATCGTCGTCCGGGTGTTCTGCCAGCAGCGGGGCAGGGATATCCATCTTGCGTAACTGCTGTTTCCCTTCGCAAATTGCGTTGCCGTCCAGATCAAAAATCACCACTTTGGCGCTCTGGGTGCCCACGTCCACACCCATCAGGTACTTGCTCTTCATGTCGCAACTCCTTGAGATAATTATTCGGTGACCGGCTGTGTTGTTGTGCTTTTGGCACCGGCGCGCTTGATATTGTTAAACAGCAGGAAGGTGAACACCACGACCAGGCAGGTTGCCCCTAACCCCATCAGCCACATATTGTGATAAGCCTCGGCGGCGGGCAGCGTGTCCTGCCAGTGGCCGATAACCGGGTAAACAAACACGTCGGGCAGGAAGCCGATCACCGAGCAGATCCCCACGGTGGTGCCCATAATGTATTTTGGCGTTCTGGCTTCGCCGATACAGGCAAAGTACAGCCCGCGTGAGGCGTAGCAGGTGAAGGCCAGCAACAGGATCAGGCCAATCCCCACGGCGACCGAGGTCGGGTTCTGGTTGGTGATCAGCAAGACGGCCAGGGTGGCCAGGCTGACTAACGCCAGTAACTGAATAGCTCGCGTTGGCGATTTCAGCCGGGTGTAGGTGGTGATGATCCCACCGAGTGGCCCGCACATGGCCCGGAAGATTTTGTTGATCGCAATCCCCATATAGCTGGCGGCGACCAGGGTCATACCGTACATTTCGGTCAAGTAGTTGGTGGAGTAGCTGAGGATGGCGTAGATGGTATAGACACCAAAGATGATCATGCTGCAATACCAGGTGGTGCTGATTTTGAGCACCGAGAGAATATCCCCCAGGCTGAATTTATGCGGTTTTTCACTCTCGTCACTGGTGACAAAGCCATCTGTGACAAAGAACCAGCAGAGCATGCCCAACAGGATATATACGCCGCTGTAGATCAGGATCACTGCCTTCAGGCTGTTGGGGTTTTCCGGAGCAAACAGCGAGAAGATCCACATGGTGAATACGGCCAGGGCCATCACACCCACGCCGCGTAACCCCTCCATCCAACCCATGATTTTGCCCTGCTCTTCATGGTTACCGAGCAGCGAGGCCGCCTTGATCGAGACCGACCACAACAGCAGGATGGTGGTGATCGCGAAGGCGACCTGGATCAGGATCATCACCCAGAACGGCGGATAGACCGCCATCAGCAACCCCAGCAGGCCGGTGGCGATCATCGCGAAGGTCATCATCTTTCTATGGGAGAACTTATCAGCAATGATCCCACTAGGGGCATACAGAATAATTGCGGTGATACCGAAGGTGCTCATAATCAAGCCGATCTCGGTATTGGAGAACCCCATAAACTTGGCCATTGGGATTTGGTAAATATAACGCAGATAGGCGAGATCGAAACTTACTCCGCCGCTGATACTTATTATTGCCAGCGTTAACCAACGGTGGGAATTATTTTTTTCCATGGTGAAGTTCCGCATAAATACACCCATTAATGGTTAATGTTTGGTGTGCTCTCCGTCTTTTAACCGTTATTGGGTACATCGCGTTAAACAAAAAAAGAGAAAAGCAAGCTTCCCGCAGTGCAGGAAGTTACTTTTCTCTTCGTCTCTTTCAGTAACTGCGATAATAAATAGCACGGCAACCTATAATTCATCTGTGAGAGTTATCACAAAACCGAAGTAGGGGACATTAGGTGGGATCTGATTGCGTAGTAATTCACCGAGATACTGCGAAATAAATAAACTTTAATATCAATCTGACCTGGAAAAAATGAAACTGTGATAGGCGTCACGGAATAACCTTGACCCTATGTGTTACTTTTTTTGCCAGTTACTAGAGATGAAGAGAAAAGTAACTTCTCTGCCAAGTGCAGGGAGGTTGCTTTTCTCTTTTTTTTTGCGTTTTTTCCAGACCAAGGGGCAAAATCATGTCAATAAACGCGTTAAATGAGTTCTCGTTAGATTTCTTCTCGCTAAAAGGCAAAACCGCGATCGTCACCGGTGGCAACAGCGGTCTGGGGCAGGCATTTGCCATGGCGTTGGCCAAAGCCGGTGCCAACCTGTTCATTCCAAGCTTTATCATGGATAAGGGCGAAACCCGCGAAATGATTGAGCAGCAAGGGGTGAAAGTTGAGTTTATGCAGGTGGACATTACTGAGAAAGGAGCGCCTGCCAGAGTGATTGCCCAGTGTCTGGAGACCTGCGGCTCGGTGGACATCCTGGTGAACAACGCCGGTATTTGTAAGCTGAATAAGGTACTGGATTTTGGCCGCGCAGACTGGGATCCGATGATCGATATCAACCTGACTGCTGCCTTTGAATTGAGCTATGAAGCGGCAAAAATCATGATCCCGAAAAAGCAGGGGAAAATAATTAATATCTGTTCCCTGTTCTCTTATCTGGGCGGCCAATGGTCACCGGCTTATTCGGCCACTAAGCATGCGCTGGCAGGTTTTACCAAGGCCTATTGCGATGAATTAGGGCAATACAATATACAGGTGAATGGCATTGCACCGGGCTATTATGCGACAGATATTACGGTCGAAACGCGTAAAAATCCAGAAACGAATAAGCGTGTTCTTGACCATATTCCGGCTAATCGTTGGGGTGAAACGCAGGATCTGATGGGAGCGATGGTATTTTTAGCCAGTCGAGCCTCTGATTATGTTAATGGCCATTTATTGGTTGTCGATGGTGGTTATTTGGTTCGCTAAATTAATGGGTGGTTCCTTTTAATTTTACTTAAGCCGATTTTATCTATTCTTAATTTAGGAAGGGTTATTTATGTCTCTGTCCCGTGAAGAAATTGTTGTTCAGTTAAAAGAACTTGTTGGCCCAGAGCGGGTGATTACCGACGAAAAAGTGCTGCAGAAAAACAGCGTAGACCGTTTCCGAAAATATGCTGATATTCATGGCGTGTTTACCCAGCCACTGCCTGCCGCCGTGGTTAAATTGGCCGACACTCAGCAAGTGTCCGATGTGTTGGCGTTTATGAATAAGCACGGCATTACTGGCGTACCGCGCACCGGGGCTTCGGCCACCGAGGGCGGGTTGGAAACGGTAGTGAAGAATTCCGTGGTGCTGGATGGCTCGGGAATGAATAAGGTCATCAACATTGATATCCGCAATATGCAGGCCACGGCACAGTGCGGCGTACCGCTGGAAGTGTTGGAAAATCAATTGCGTGCCCAGGGTTATACGACCGGCCACTCTCCGCAGTCCAAACCGTTGGCCCAGATGGGTGGCCTGGTGGCAACACGCAGTATCGGCCAGTTCTCTACGCTGTACGGCGCGATCGAAGACATGGTGGTTGGGCTGGAAGCGGTATTTCCGAACGGCAACATCACCCGGATTAAAAACGTGCCACGCCGGGCCGCTGGCCCGGATATCCGCCATGTGATTATCGGTAACGAAGGGGCGTTGTGTTTTATCACCGAAGTGACGGTGAAAATCTTCAAATACATGCCGGAAAACAACCTGTTCTACGGTTACATCCTCGATAACATGCCAACCGGTTTCGATATCCTGCGGGAAGTGATGGTCGAAGGCTATCGCCCTTCCATTGCCCGCTTGTATGACGCAGAAGACGGGACCCAGCATTTTACCCACTTTGCCGAAGGCAAATGTGTGCTGATCTTTATGGCCGAAGGGGCCAAAGGGATTGCGCAGGCGACCGGCGCGGGGATTGATGAGATCGTTAAACGCTATCCGGAATGTAAAAAGGTCGACAGCAAGCTGATTGAATCCTGGTTCAACAATCTGAACTGGGGCCCGGAAAAAGTGGCGGCAGAACGTGTACAGATCATGAAGACCAACAATATGGGCTTCACCACCGAGGTTTCCGGCGACTGGGGCTGTATCAATGCGATTTACGAGAATGTGATCCGCCGCATCCGTGATGAGTTCCCACATGCCGGTGATATCACTATGCTGGGCGGCCACTCGTCACACAGCTACATCAACGGCACCAACATGTACTTTGTGTACGACTACAACGTGGTGGACTGCAAGCCGGAAGAAGAGATCGACAAGTATCACAATCCACTGAATAAAATCATCGTGGAGGAGACCATCAAACAGGGCGGTTCGATGGTGCATCACCACGGCATCGGTAAACACCGTGTGCACTGGACCAAGGATGAACACGGCAGTGCCTACTACATCCTCAAGGCGCTGAAAGAGGTGTACGACCCGAATGGCATCATGAATACCGGCACCATTTATCCAATTGAAAAATAACAATCCTATCTGGCCCGGCTTGCCGGGCCTTTCGCACAGTCATTGGGGGGTAACGATGACAACACGGCTGCCTCGGCAAGTGCGCATGGATGATATTCCGCTAAACGCCTTTCACTGCAAAATGGCGGGGCTGACCTTTGGCGCTCACCTCACCGATGGCTATGTACTGGGAGTGATCGGTTTTGCGCTGGCCCAGCTCAAGCCGCAGATGGGGCTGACGCCGTTTTGGGAAGGAATGATCGGCAGCTCGGCGCTGATTGGCCTGTTCCTTGGCAGCCTGGTATTGGGTTGGGTTTCCGACCATATTGGCCGTCAGAAAATTTTCAGCTTCAGTTTTGTCATCATCACGTTGGCCTCCGTGATGCAATTTTTCGCCACTACGCCGGAACAGCTATTCTGGCTACGGGTATTGGTCGGGATCGGGCTAGGGGGAGATTACGCCGTAGGCCATACCATGCTGGCCGAGTTTGCTCCGCGTAAGCATCGCGGCATCCTGTTGGGATCCTTTAGCGTGATCTGGACGTTAGGCTACGTCGCCGCCGGATTTGCTGGCCATTTCCTTGCCGATTTGGGGCCGGAGTCCTGGCGCTGGCTGTTGGCTTCAAGCGCCGTGCCTGCGTTATTGATTATGCTATTACGCATTGGAACGCCAGAGTCGCCACGTTGGCTGATGCGCAAAGGGCGCATCGCCGAGGCTCATCTGGTAGTGCTGCGCTGTTTTGGTCCGCAGGTGATCCTCAATGACGAAATTCCGATCGAAACCGCACGCCATATGCACACCTTGTTTTCACCGCGTTACTGGCGACGCACCGCGTTCAACAGCCTGTTCTTTGTCTGCCTGGTGATCCCTTATTTCGCCATCTATACCTTCCTCCCCTCGATTCTGACCACCCTTGGGCAGAGCCAAAGCTTCGCCACCGATCTGCTGCTTAATGGCTTGCTGATGGTGGGGGCGGTGATGGGAATTGCCCTGACCCAATGGCTACCGCGCCGTCGCTTCCTGATTGGCTCGTTCTGGATCCTGGCTGCCAGCCTGGGGGCATTGGCCTTTGTGCCACCGGGTCAGGGGGCCATGTTAATGCTGTTTGCTTTGTTTACGCTGACGATTTCGGCGGTCAGTAACCTCGTCGGGGTATTCCCGGCGGAAAGCTTCCCGACCGATATTCGTTCACTGGGGGTCGGTTTTGCCACCTCGATGAGCCGGCTCGGTTCGGCCATTGGCACCGCTTTGCTGCCGCTGTCGATGCTTTCGTTGGGGCTGCAAGGCACCATGCTGATCCTGACTGGCGTATTGGTGCTAGGGGCGGTGGTTTCGATCATGTGGGCACCGGAAACCAAGGATATGACGCTGGTGGGCGCCTCCTCGGTAAAGCCGTTAATCGCCCACTGACAGGAGAAACGGATGAACCTGCTGTTGGCGATTAAGGTCGCACCGGATCTGGGCATGTTGGCAAAAAGCGATTGGCAACCCGATGAGCGGCTGCAGATTGATACCCGCTTTGCCCGACGTCTGTTAAGCGGCTATGACGAAAGCGCGGCGGAAATGGTGCTGATGCTGCGTGATGAGAGGGAACTTAACCTGAGCGTCTTGACGGTCGCCGATGCTATGGCCGAACCGGCGCTGAAGCAACTGATGGCGCTGGAATATCAGCAGGCGGTACGCATTGAGCCTCCTGCGGAGTGGGATCTGCGTTTTAACCCTGCAACGGTTGCCGCCCTAATCGCGGCCTATCAGCAGCATATGGGATCCCAACAGGTGATCGTCATGGGGGCGCAAAGCCTGGAAGGGCAAAATAGCCAAACGCCTTTGCTGTTGGCAGAACGCCTCGGCTGGCCCTGTATCACCGGCGTTTGCCAATTAGCTGCGGCAGAAGAAGTGAGGGCCTTACGGGTTACTCGGCAAACGGCTTACGGGCAGGAGGTGATGACGGTGATGCCTCCTTTAGTGCTGGTGGTAGGGAACTCGCAACAGGCGAGTGCGTTACGCGTTCCCACGTTAAAGCAGAAGCTGGCGGCGGGTAAACGGCAGGTCCAACGTTTGTCACCCACCGACCTGGCAATAACCGAGCAACCTGCCAGTGATGTGCAATTGTGTGGCTTAAGCTATGTGGAGCATCGTCGCGCCGGGGTAGTGATTGAGGGGGACAGCGTTGAGCAGAAAGTGCAGCGGTTGTGCCAGGATTATCTCCGTGAACGGTGGCCATCATGAATATTGCACTGATATTGGATGCGGATGCCCCCAACTTTCCTACGCAGGCCAGCCAGATTAATCAGTTCTTGCGGCTGAGCGAGCTTACTGCAGAGAGCCTGGAGCTCTGGCTATTCAGCGATGAGGTGCCACAGAGCCTGCCATGCCTGGACGGTGAGGTGGCACAAATACGTTGGGTTAACGCTCCCCGGCTGGCAGAGACGCGATTAACGGTATTGGAGCAGATGTGGCAAGCTTTCACCCCGCGATTACTGCTGTTTGCTGGTGATGAAGGTGGCGAGTTGGCCACGCGCCTGGCCTGCCGGAGTGGCGGTTCTGCCTGTTGTGCGGTGGAACAGGCGCAAATTAACGGCAGCGAATGTCGGGTAACCAAAGCCGTCTATGGCAACAATCTCACCGCCGAGCTGGAGATGACACGGGAACCTTTGTGCCTGAGCGTGGCCCGAAGCAGTGCGGCAAGCGTGGAAATAGTGCCAGGTGCGGTGGTAGCCAAACGCTTTGAGCCAGCCAATATACCCGATGCCGAGTGGATACTGGCCTCGGCGTGTTCACCGCAACCCGCGGCGTCACCACTGAGCCGGGCGCGCTACGTGCTGGCCATCGGGGAAGGCGTTGGCGGTGCCCAGCAGGTTGTCCAGATGCAGCAGCTAGCGACCAACATGGGCGCAGAGTTGGCCGCCAGCAGGCCGGTCGTGATGAACGCCTGGTGCGAGATGGATCGCTTGCTGGGCATGTCCGGTGCCATCATTGCCCCCGAGGTGTGCATTGCTGCCGGGGTTTCCGGTGCTCCGGCGTTCGCCATTGGTATTCGCCATAGCAAGCTGATTGTGGCGATCAACCAGGATCCGCAAGCGGCTATTTTTGCCCAGGCCGACGTAGGGATTGTGGGTGATATGCACGAGGTGTTAGAGGCTCTGGCCCACGTCTGTTAACCGAAGCGAAACTCAATCCCGTTGCCCGCCTGCGGATAGCGCCAACGGGTGATGGTTTCTTCCCCGCACAGCAGGCGGCAGGTGCCACATTCCAGGCAACCCTGTACGTCGAAACGCAGGCTGCCGTCCGGCTGGAACTGGTACAGCCCGGCGGGGCAGGCGATCACCAAACGCATCAGCATCGTACGATCCTGTGCATCGGCCAGGATGATGTGTGGATCGGTGTGATCCCCCTGATAATGGTTGTGACTGAGATCGGGCTGGTTCATAGGCTGCGCATTCCATTGACAGTATCTTTCAGTAATTGCTTCAGGCCGATGCGGCGCGCGTGGCGCCATAGTAGCTTGCGCAACGGTGTGGGGGCATTTCCATTGACCTCAAACATCTCTTGCAGCATATCGGCTGCCAACTGCGGGTAACGGTTAAACCAATGTGGCGATTGCAGCATCATCTCCGGCAGGCGGCGATATTGCTGGATCAGCGCCCAGAGTGAACTTTGCTGTAGTCGCAAGGGATAATGCTGCAACTCTTGCCCGGCAATCAAGGTTTCCGCTGCCGCCTGTGCTGATAGCATCGCCAGATCCATACCCCGCACGGTATGCCCGGTATTAATACATAACCGTGCGGCATCGCCAACCAGCAGATAGCCAGGACCAAACAGCGGTGGCATGCTTTCCGCTCCCCCTTCGGGGATCAGATGTGCGCTGTACTCACGTAGCTCGGTATTTTTCAGCAATGGCCGCACGGCAGGGTGCTGTTTGAACTGTTGCAGCATCTGCGGCAGGGCGATTTTACTTTCTGTTAGGCTGGAAAGATTGCATACCACGCCGAGCGACAGGCTATCTCGGTTGGTATACAGGAAACCCCCGCCGATTTTCCCCTGCGTGGGCTGGCCAGCGAACAGCCAGGCGCAACCTTGGTTATCCTCCAATGCGAAACGATCTTCCAACCGTTCGCGCGGCAGTGCCAACACCTCTTTCACGCCGATCGCCATCGTTGCTGCTGGTGGCTTTGGCTGCATTCCGGCATGCTCGCCAAGCAGCGTATTGGCCCCTTCTGCCAGGATCACCGTATTGGCGTATAACGCTTCACCCGCCGTCATAACGCCGACCACCCGGCCTTGCTGCACGATCAGTTCATCGACCGGTGTCCCGGTCAGGCATTGCGCCCCGGCGGCCTCCGCCTGCGCCATCAGCCAGGGATCGAAACGGGCGCGCAGCAGGCTGTAGGAACAGGGCAAGGTATGGCGATAATCCAGCGTCACCGCGCTATTGCCGCTCACCATTGAGAGTCTTTCTTGGGTGATATGACGTTCCAGAGGGGCGGTAGCGGCAAAATTCGGCAGCAGATTGGCCAGGACATGGGAGTATAACCTGCCACCGCTAACGTTTTTACTGCCCGCCTGAGTACCCCGCTCCAGTAACAAAGTATTGATGCCCGCGCGTGCCAATAATAGCGCTGCAGTGCAGCCCGCAACGCCGCCGCCAACGATAATGGCTGCAAAACCAGGGTGTTCCATCAGCTCTGTTTACCAAGGGTTGAAGTGTAATGATTAGAATAACACTCGCGTGTCAGAGTTCATTGATATTGCACAGTTTTTGCGCGTCCGTGGCCAATTTTCGCCCGAGGGCAGCCAAATTAGGCTACAATTGGAAACTGTTATATTCCGGGTAGTTGCATGATTTCGCTGTCGCATTGATTGATAATGCATGGTGCGCTCTCCCTCTAGAGTATTCCTTCTTGATAGCAATAAGCGATTTGCCGCTATCCTGCTTAACTGGCGTCTGGCAGGCGGGATAGCCTGTGGTGCCTGCCGGGCGTCAATGGAGCGAGCCTTCCGTGTTGACCCTTCTTAATCTGCTTTCCGCCATTGCCATGCTGGTGTGGGGAACCCATATCGTCCGGACCGGCATCATGCGGGTCTATGGTGCCAATCTGCGCCAGGTTCTGAGCAGCAGCATAGAGAAAAAGCCGCTGGCCTTTGTGGCAGGTATTGGCGTAACCGCGTTGGTGCAGAGTAGTAATGCGACGGCATTGCTGGTTTCTTCTTTTGTGGCTCAAGGACTGGTGGGTCTTGGGCCTGCGCTGGTGATTATGCTGGGGGCCGATGTTGGCACGGCGATCATGGCGCGGGTGCTGACGTTCAATCTCTCCTGGCTTTCGCCGCTGCTGATTTTTGTCGGCGTGATTTTATTCCTTAGCCGCAAGCAAACCCGCGTAGGCCAGATGGGGCGCGTCGCTATTGGTCTTGGCCTGATTGTATTGGCGCTGGAACTGATTGTGGCCGCCGCTACGCCGATCACACAGGGCTATGGCGTCAAAGTGATCTTCTCGTCATTGACCGGCGATGTAATGCTTGACGCGCTGATCGGTGCCCTGTTTGCCATTATCAGCTATTCCAGCCTGGCAGCTGTGCTGTTGACCGCGACGTTGACCGCCTCGGGCGTGATTTCTCTACAGGTGGCGCTGTGCCTGGTGATTGGTGCCAACCTGGGCAGCGGCCTGTTGGTGATGTTGAACACCAGCGGCCAGAATGCCGCAGGACGTCGCGTGGCGTTGGGTAGCCTGTTATTCAAACTGCTGGGTAGTGCGCTGGTACTGCCGTTTGTTTCCCTGATTGCGCACGGTATTGAGCGGCTGCCAGGTAATGCAGAGGAACTGGTGATCTATTTCCACATGTTCTACAACCTGGTGCGTTGTCTGCTACAGGTGCCGTTGTCAGGGCCGATGGCCCGCCTGTGCGAAACGTGGATCGTCGATGCTCCTACAGAAGATCCCCGTTTGCGGCCACGCCACCTCGACGTCAGTGCCCTGGATACGCCAAGTTTGGCACTGGCCAATGCGGCGCGCGAAACCCTACGGATGGGGGATGTGATAGAGCATATGATGATCCTGCACCATGAGGTATTGCATGGTAAGCGCATCCAGGCCAAAGAAGTTCGCCGTCTGGACGATGACGTTCACGTGTTGTATACCGCCATCAAACTTTACCTGGCGCAGATCCAGAAGGAAGACCTGGGAGAGGCGGATTCACGCCGTTGGGCGGAGATCATCGAAATGGCCCTCAATCTGGAGCAGGCTGGCGATATTATCGAACGTATGGCTAGTGATGTGGCGGATCAATCACATGGCGCGCGCAGTTCGTTCTCCGCCGAAGGTCTGGCCGAACTGGACCAACTGCATGAAAAGTTGACTGACAATCTGCGCCTTAGCTTGTCGGTGTTTCTCTCCGGTGATATCACCAGTGCCAAGCGGTTACGCCGCTCCAAGCACCGTTTCCGCATTCTGGATCGTCGTTATGCCCATGCGCACGTCGATCGCCTGCATCAGCAAAACGTGCAAAGTATCGAAACCAGCTCGCTGCATCTGGCGCTGTTGGGGGATATGAAGCGGCTTAACTCGTTGTTCTGCGCGGTGGCCTATAATGCACTGGATCAGGATGAGAAGGACGATGACCGTGACTGGGAGGAAAGTCCTAGAACGCCATAGTGAATGAAGGGCCGTTGATGGCCCTCAGATTGATGACAAAGTGGCAATGTTGGTGAATGGGTAGGGGCGCCGCATGCAGCGCCCCTTGTGTGCCTGTTTGCCATTAATCCACTTTCTTGATCGGGCGGCCAGACCAGTAACCCGCCAGCAGTGAACCGGACAGGTTGTGCCATACCGAGAACAGTGCGCCCGGCAGTGCGGCCAGCGGTGAGAAGTAAATCTTGCCCAGCGTTGCCGCCAGCCCGGAGTTTTGCATACCGACTTCAATAGCCAGCGTACGGCAGGTAGATTCGTCGAACCCGAGCATTTTTCCTCCCCAATAGCCCCCGAGCAGCCCGATCCCGTTGTGCAGGATCACCGCAATAATCACCACAAAGCCTACCGAGGCAATATGGCTCTGGCTGCCAGCCACCACCGCACTGATGATCGCCACAATACACACCATCGACAGGGCTGGCAGATAGGGCTCAACCCGCTTGACGGTTTTGGTGAAGCTGTGGTGGACGATCAGGCCCAGCCCAATCGGGATCACCACGATCTGCAGAATGCTGAATAACATCCCCATGATATCCACGCTGATTTCGGCATCGACATACAGGCGTGTCAGCAGCGGGGTGGCAAAGACACCAACCAGCGTAGAAACGGCCGAAATGGTCACCGACAGGGCGACATCGCCTTTAGCCAGATAGATCATCACGTTGGAGGCGGTGCCGCTGGCTACGCTGCCAACGAGTACCATACCGGCGGAGAGATCCGGCGGCATACGGAACAGCATCGCCAGCAGCCAGGCGGCCAGCGGCATAATCAGGTAATGCAGGAAGATCCCCGCCGCTACCGGGCCGGGGCGCGACAGCACACGCTTGAAGTCATCCAGGCGCAGAGTGACGCCCATGGCAAACATGATCAGCATCAGCAGCGTACTGACGTAAGGGCTGATACCGGTAAAGGTCGACGGGGTGTAATAGGCCGCAATGGACAGCAGCACGGCCCATAATGGGAATAAGCGTGTGATTTTTGCCAGCATGAGAGAGGTTATCCTTTGCCAATATTGAACGGGTGTAATGGTGTGTGTTGTGGTGGGCCCAGTGCGCTGAGCCTCTGTAGATTCAGTTAAGGCCAATCAATCTCCCCTTACCCCGGCCCTCTCCCGATATGGCGTCCAGGGATGCCTGTTGTACTGTGGTGGGGAAAGGGGGCGAGTCCGGAGCTACAGGTAGGTGCAGATATTAACCTGTGGCACGTTCAATCCCCTCTCCCTGTGGAAGAGGGGTAGGGTGAGGGGCTTATTCAAACAGATTGTGATGCAGCGTTTGTACCACGCGCTCCGCATCATCGCCCGGCACCAGGAAGCACAGGTTATAGCTGCTGGCTCCGTAACAGATCATGCGGATATTGAACGGGTCCAGCACGCCGAATACCTCTTTACCGACGCCGCAGGCCTGTGACAGCTTGTTGCCGATCAGGGCGACCAGTGCCAGATTTTCTTCCACTTCCACCCGGCACAGCGAGGACAGTTCGGTGAGCAGAGAGGTGGTTAGCAGGCTGCCTCCGGTGGTGGTGGAACCGGTGGTATCCATGGTCAATGCCACGCTGACTTCGGAAGTGGTGATCAGATCGACCGAGATATTATGCCGGGCCAGAATGTTGAACACCTCGGCCAGGAAGCCGCGCGCGTGCAACATGTTCAGGCTGTGCAGCGTCAGCAGGGTTTGCTTGCGGCGTAAGGCCAGCGCGCGGAACAGCGGCGGGTTTTCCGTGGTATTGCACACCAGCGTACCACCCGCGGCAGGATCTTTGCTTGAGCCGACGAAGACCGGGATGTTGCTGCGAACGGCAGGCAGCAGAGTGGCCGGGTGCAGCACTTTGGCACCGAAGGTGGCCATTTCCGCCGCTTCTTCAAAGGCAATTTTATCGATACGCTTGGCGGCAGGCACCACGCGTGGGTCGGTGGTATAAATACCCGGAACATCAGTCCAGATATCCACGCGGCTGACGTTTAATGCTTCACCCAGCAGGGCCGCAGTAAAGTCACTGCCACCACGGCCCAGCGTAGTGGTACGGCCTTTGGGTTCGCAGCCGATAAAGCCCTGGGTGATCACCAACGCCTGTTGCAGGCGCGGCTTCAACAGGGTTTGAGCCAACTCGGTCAGCGCGGCGCTGTCCGGTACGGCGCGGCCGAAATGGTCGTCGGTACGCATCACTTTACGCACATCGAACCATTCTGCCTGTACCTTACGATCGCGCAGAATTTCCACAAACAGCAGGGTAGACATCAGCTCGCCATGGCTAACCAGTTCATCGGTCAGTGCGGCAGAGGTGGCCAGCGCAGCGGCTTCCGACAGCGTGGTGATATTTTCCAGCATGCGGTCGATTTCTTCGCGAACCACCATCGGGTTATCCAGGCGATCGAGAATGGCGTATTGAATGCGGCGGATTTCGGCCAGTTGTTCGTTGCGCTTGTCGGTTTCGCAGCCTTCGGCCAGGGCCACCAACAGGTTGGTGATACCGGCAGAGGCGGACAGAACCACCAAGCGGACATCGGGATTAGAAAGTACCACGTCGGCGCTGCGGTTCATCGCCTCGAAATCGGCCACGCTGGTGCCGCCGAATTTGGCTACTACGGTTGCGTTTTGGGGTGCTGCTTGAGTCATGTAAAACCTCGTGTCAGGGACGCCATTCAAATTGGCATTTAATTCCATAAGCCTTGGCACAAGGGAAGAGCGGTAAACAGGGAGCAGGCGTAGAGGTTGAGGCTACGATACACCCAGAAGCGCCCCACCTTGCTGACTGCTCATACAGAGCAGCCCATGGTGACAACTCAGGGGATTCAGCCCCTGTAGCCGACGTGATGATTGCCGTAAGCATCTCGCCTCGGCGTCGCTCCCCCTCCAGTGCCGTCATCGGATAATGGCTCCTCTGACACTCTACCTGGGCGACGCGCCTCTTCTGGCTTGCACAGTGGATGTGCAAGTAGGCTGTTAGGAATAACGGGTTTATTGGCTACTGTCAACGGGAAGACGCTGAGGGATTTTCATCTGCGCTCAGCGGGGAGCAGAGCGACCGAATATTGCGGACTGCGCATCAAGAGAAAAGCGTGGTGAGAGGGACGTTTCAGCGTTGTGATAACAGGCTGTTAGGTGAAATATCAGCAGATTGTTGTGGAAAGGTAAAAATGGGGTGCGGCAGTCTGAGAGTTAACGCCTATCGCAAGAAAAGAGATCATAATCACAGTCGAACAGGCTACAATCGGTCCATCACCTCATATTCATTCTCAAGCATAAGAGCGCCGCTATGAAAAATATCAATCCTAGTCAAACCGCTGCTTGGCAAGCCCTGCAGCAACATTTCGAACAAATCAAAGACGTCCAGATCCGTGACCTGTTTGCTCAGGATAGTGAGCGTTTCTCCAAGTTCTCTGCCACTTTCAACGATCAGATGCTGGTGGATTACTCCAAAAACCGCATCACCGCAGAAACCCTGGAGAAGCTGCAGGCACTGGCGAAAGAAACCGACCTGCAAAGCGCGATCAAATCGATGTTCTCCGGTGAGAAAATCAACCGTACGGAAGATCGTGCCGTGCTGCATGTTGCCCTGCGTAACCGCAGCAACACGCCAATCATTGTTGATGGCAAGGACGTGATGCCAGAAGTCAATGCGGTGCTGGCGAAGATGAAACAGTTCTGCGACCGCGTCATTGGCGGCGACTGGAAAGGTTACACCGGCAAACCGATTACCGACGTGGTCAACATCGGCATCGGCGGCTCAGATCTTGGCCCTTATATGGCAACCGAAGCGCTGCGCCCCTATAAAAACCACCTGAACATGCACTTTGTTTCCAACGTAGACGGCACCCATATCGCCGAAACGCTAAAACCGTTGGATCCGGCGACTACGCTGTTCCTGGTGGCGTCTAAAACCTTCACGACTCAGGAAACCATGACCAACGCCCACAGCGCGCGCGACTGGTTCCTGAACACCGCTGGCGATCAGCAGCACGTCGCGAAACACTTCGCCGCGCTGTCTACCAACGGTAAAGCGGTGGCCGAGTTTGGTATCGACACCGACAATATGTTCGAATTCTGGGACTGGGTGGGGGGCCGTTACTCTCTGTGGTCGGCAATCGGCCTGTCTATCGCGCTGTCTTTGGGTTTTGAAAACTTCGAGCAGCTGCTGAGCGGCGCGCATGAGATGGACAAGCACTTTGCCCAGACGCCTGCCGAGCAAAACCTGCCGGTGCTGTTGGCGCTGATCGGTATCTGGTACAACAATTTCTTCGGCGCAGAAACCGAAGCGATCCTGCCGTACGACCAGTATATGCACCGGTTTGCCGCTTATTTCCAACAGGGCAACATGGAGTCTAACGGCAAATACGTTGACCGTAACGGCAATCCGGTAGATTACCAGACCGGCCCGATTATCTGGGGTGAACCAGGCACCAACGGCCAACATGCGTTCTATCAGCTGATCCATCAGGGGACCAAGCTGGTGCCTTGCGACTTTATCGCTCCGGCCATCAGCCATAATCCATTGAGCGACCACCACGCCAAACTGCTGTCGAACTTCTTCGCACAGACGGAAGCGCTGGCGTTCGGTAAATCTCTGGACGTGGTTGAGGAAGAATTCGCCGCACAGGGTAAAACGCCGGAAGAGGTCAAGCACGTTGCCCCATTCAAAGTGTTTGAAGGCAACCGCCCAACCAACTCCATCCTGCTGCGTGAGATCACTCCGTTCAGCCTGGGTAGCCTGATTGCCCTGTATGAGCACAAGATCTTCACCCAAGGCGCTATCCTCAATATCTTCACCTTTGACCAATGGGGCGTAGAACTGGGTAAACAGCTGGCTAACCGTATTCTGCCGGAACTGGCGGGTAAAGAAGCGGTGACCAGCCATGACACCTCAACCAACGGCTTGATCAATCGCTTTAAAGCCTGGCGTTAAGTTGCTCTGAATAGCCGCCAATAAAAAACCCGCCGCGGCGGGTTTTTTGATATCTGTAGGGATTACAGATTGATTGGTACTGCCATGCTGACACCGGCACCCACGTCATCGGCGGTGCTGTTGTTGTTATCGGTGTACCACAGACTGGTATCAAACTTCACTTGTGAAGCGAAGTTATAGCCCCAACCCAACTGAATGCCTTTCAGCGTGTCGGATTTCGGGAATGCCTGGTTGATGCTCTGGTTATTTGGATTCACTTTTGCGTATACCAAGCGAGTACTCCAACGCTGGCCATCATCCAGCACCAGCTCTACGCGGCCAGATAACATCTGTCCATCACCACCCATGGCGTGGCCCAGAGGGTAGCCTTGCTGATAGTAGCCATCTCTGTAAACGTAATGGGTATACATAACGTTATTAGACTTGCCATTGGCGCGAGTATCAGCCCCTTCGATATGCCAGTTGATAGTAGTCGGGCCCCACTCAGGATGCCCCTCTAAGCCAACTAAATATGCGTTGTGAGACGGTAACATTCCGGCCTCATCTTCACCCGTGATTTGACCATACAGGCTGACAGGCATGCCGATTAGAGGTTGTAGCTTAAGTTTGAAATCGAAACCGCCTAATTGGTTACCAGGGTCATTATATTTGTCGCCGGTATTATCATTGCCTGATAAAGCATCCCAGAATGAGCTCCAGGATTGTGGGCGGCCATCCCCTCCCCACATCATTACACGCGATGCACCTAATTCCAGAAAATTGGTTGGCATCATGGTAAAACGCCCACCAAACAGTTTGGTATCAGGAACAGCAGTATATTGTGACAACTGGCCTGCGGTGATCTGATATTGCCAACGACCAATCCAGGACAGCCAAGGCGTTTCAAACGGGGATTGATCGGCTCGTTGCAGCATAAAGCCAGCCACAGGGCGTGCCGCGTCGGAACGGATCAGGCTGCCGTCATAGCCAGGACCCCACCATTGAGAGACCTCACCGAATGACAGCCACTGGTTCCACACTTTGATGGCACCGTATGAACCGTTCATATTGAATTTGGAGCCATCAGAGACGCGCTGGTCGCCTTCTACGGCACCTTGCAGACGCACGTCCCAGAACTCACCGTTGGCGCCGGCGCCGATGGTCAGGCTGCTGTCGGCATAGTGACTCTGACCGAAGCCCTGCGGCGTGCCCGGTTTGTCGGTAGAGGTATAACCGGTGACGGTAACATTGGCTTTTAAGTCACCCACCCGGCGCTGTACGCGGTCAATGACGGTTTTTTCTGTGTTGGTCACCGGCTTGGCTTGCGCCAGCACCGAGTTGATCTCTTCCTGGCTTAGCGGCCAGGTAGACAGGCTGACGTTAATCACACCGCGATCGGATAACCAGGCGAGGTCATTGCGCAGATCGTTATCAGGAGTCACCAGTCCGCCGGCGTAGCTGGCAAACGAACAGGTGAAAAGGCCTGCCGCGACCAGTGCGTGGAGTTTAGCTCGCATGAAAGTTCCTTTCTAGATTACGGGAATTTAGAGGCATAATGCCTGAGACTACGCCCATGATAGAGGACATTTCAATTTGCTACAAATATATACAAGCGTAATCAATTTACACAACTAATTGAAAATAGGGTAATTCGCCTGAAGATAAACCCTCAGAGCAACTTTAGGAAAAAGCCCATTAGGCATTTCTGCACTAATAACTAGCCGAACGACGGGAGAAGTCATGGCAAAAACATCACGATCATTGATGATCGCAAAAGGGCTGCAGCGGGTACTAAACGTGGGGTTGCTGCTATTGGCGGCGATTTTGGTGGTTTTTTTGGTCAAAGAAACCTTTCATTTGGCGAAAGTATTATTCGTCAGCAACGAGGAGTCTTCTTCGTATCAGCTGATTGAGGGGATCGTGATTTATTTCCTCTACTTTGAGTTTATCGCCTTGATTGTTAAATACTTTGAGTCGGGTTATCACTTCCCGCTGCGCTACTTTATCTATATCGGCATTACCGCGATTATTCGTTTGATCATCGTTGATCATGAGAACCCTTTCGACACGCTGATTTATTCCGGCGCCATATTAGTACTGGTGGTGACCTTGTATCTGGCCAACACCGATCGGCTGAAGCGGGAGTAAACATAAAAATGGCGGCCCAGCGAAGGCCGCCAAAGACACAGTTCATAGAGAGAAGCAAAGTACATCAAACGTATTGCAGTGGCATAAATTAACCTTTCACTCCTCCCGCCGTCAGGCCACCGACCAACCAGCGCTGCGCCAGCAGGAATACTGCGGTGATCGGAATGGCGGACAACACCGCTGCGGCGGCGAAGTCACCCCATAGATAGTTCTGCGGATTGAGGTATTGCTGCATGCCGACGGCCAGCGTGTAGCTGTTCACGTCACGTAACAGCAGTGAAGCCACCGGCACCTCGGTGATCGCCGCGATAAACGACAGAATAAACACCACCGCCAGGATCGGGACTGAAAGGGGGAGCAGCACCAGGCGGAACGCTTGCCAAGGTGTGGCACCGTCCAGTGCGGCGGCTTCTTCCAACGAGTTATCGATGGTTTCGAAGTAGCCTTTAATGGTCCAGACATGCAGCGCAATACCGCCCATATAGGCGAATATCACACCGCCATGGGTATTGAGGCCGATAAACGGAATGTACTGTCCCAGGCGATCGAACAGGGCGTACAGTGCAACCAAAGACAGCACAGCCGGGAACATCTGGAAGATCAGCATGCTTTTCAGCAGGGTGCTTTTGCCACGAAAACGCATGCGGGCAAAGGCGTAGGCACAGGTGGTAGAGAGCGTCACTATTCCCACTGCGGTGATCGCCGCGACCTTAATCGAGTTCCACAGCCATAACAGCACTGGGAAAGGCGGTGGGGTGATACTGCCATCCGCCTGGGTGACGCTCATCCCCAGCGCCAGCCGCCAGTGGTCCCAGGAGATCTGATCCGGGATCAGACTGCCAGTGGCAAAGTTACCGGAGCGTAGCGAAATCGCTATTACCATCAGCAACGGGAACATGATCAGGGCGATAAAGCTCAGCATCAGAATATGGGTGATCCACAGGCGTACGCGCTGGGATTTGGGTTGCACCATGGCCATTGTCGTTCTCCCTTAGTCAAAGTTCATCTTGCTGGCTTTCAGGTTCAGGATCGCCAGTGCGCCAACCAACAGGAAAATCAGCGTGGCAATGGCCGCCGCCAGCCCGAAGTCCTGACCCCCACCGCCTTCAAACGCGATGCGATAGGTGTAGCTCACCAACAGATCGGTATAGCCGGCCGGTGTGGTGGTGCCGATCATGTCTGGCCCGCCGCGGGTCAGCAGTTGGATCAGCACGAAGTTGTTAAAATTGAAGGCAAAGCTGGCAATCATCAGCGGCGTCAACGGCTTGATCAGCAGCGGCAGGGTGATACGGAAGAAATTCTGCATCGGGCTGGCGCCGTCCATTGCCGAGGCTTCATACAGATCGTCGGGAATGGCTTTCAGCAGGCCCATACACAGGATCATCATGTACGGATAACCCAGCCAGGTATTGACGACCAGGATCATGCTCTTGGCGGTGAGTGGATCGGTGAACCAGGCCGGTTTAATGCCGAACAGCGCGTTGAGCATCAGGTTGATTTCACCGAAGCTCTGGTTAAATAACCCTTTGAAAATCAGAATGGAAATAAACGAAGGCACCGCGTAGGGCAGGATCAGCAATACCCGATACACCGCTTTGCCTTTCAGCGCTTCCCACTGCACCACGCAGGCCAGCACCATGCCTACGGCCACGGTGAGGATCACGGTCATCACCGAGAAAATAATGGTCCAGACAAAGATGGAGATAAACGGCTTCTGGATGCCTTCATCGTTGAGCACCCGTAAGAAGTTTTTCCAGCCGATGGTGACGGTATAACCCGGGCTGAGGGTGTCGGTGGCCCAATTACCCTCGGCGTTGATGGCCTGATAGAAACCGATATCCGGGTTAGGGCGATACTGTACCTGGGTCTGGTTATCGGTCAGCGTGCTGCCGTCTTTGGCTAGCGTGTATAACGGGCTGGTGCCGGAGAATTGGCGCAGGGAACTCATGCGCAGCTCGCCACCTTCTGGCAGGATGGCAACAATCTGGCTCAGCGTCTGGCGATTCTGGGTGATCACGCGCAGCGTTGCGCGCTCACCGGCAGGCTCAGCGCTTTCTACCTCCAATTTCAACGTTTGTGGCTCACTGGCGTTGAGGCTAAACGGCGCAGAAATCAGCAGTTGGCCGCTATCTGGATGAGTTAACTGCAAACGCCACTGTTGGTTCTCTGCCGGATACAGCCCGAAGGTGAAGGTTTTACCGGTCTGGAACTGGCGTTGCATCAGCACCGACTGAGCGCGTTCGAAGGTCAGTTGGTTGGTGCTACTGTAGTTGGTAAAGGCGATGGCGATGGTGCAAATCAGCGGGAACAGGACGAACAGCCCCATTCCGGCGACGCCAGGATAGACGTAGCGCCAGGCATAGGCACGGCGGTTGGCGAACACGTAGAGTCCTGCACTGACCAACACCAGCGTCAGGATGGCGAACAGATATTCTCCCTGTGCATACATCACCACAATCAGATAGCAGGTCACCAGGCTGAACAGGCCGACAATCAGCCATTTCAGTATGTCACTCTGCCACCACTTCGATTTTTTTCGCGCGGGTGTTCCGGCGTGAGCAAGTTGCATAGGGCTTTCCTTTCAGGTGTTACCGCGAGAGGCCAACGGCCTCTCACACAGCAGGGCAAAGGCGGGCATCACAGCCCGCCAATGGCCAGGGTATTACTTGGTGATACGGGTATGAGCATCTTCCAGTGCGGCTTTCACCGTCTGGCGGCCTGTGATGGCGTTGATCACGGCGCTACGCATTGCATACCAGAAGGTACTCATCTGCGGGATGTTTGGCATGATTTCGCCGTTTTGCGAGTTCTGCATGGTGGCGGCAATCTTCGGATCTTTTGCCAGCTGTTCCTGGAACGATTTCAGCGCCACGGCACCCAACGGTTTATCTTTGTTAACGTCAGCCAGGCCCTGATCGGTGATCAGGTAGTTCTCCAGGAACTCGGTCGCCAGTTCTTTGTTCGGGCTGGCGGCGTTGATGCCTGCGGTCAGCACGCCAACGAACGGCTTGGATGGTTTGCCTTGGAAGGTTGGCAGCAGCGTGACGCCATAGTTGATTTTGCTTTGCTCGATGTTGGTCCAGGCCCAAGGCCCGTTGATGGTCATCGCCGTCTGGCCCTTGTTGAAAGCGGCTTCGGCAATCGAGTAGTCGGTATCGGCGTTGATGTGCTTGTTCTTCACCAGATCGACGATGAACTGCAGGCCAGCCTGTGAACCGGCGTTGGCTACGCCCACGTCTTTGATGTTGTATTTGCCATCTTCAAACTTAAAGGCATAACCGCCATTGGCGGCAATGACTGGCCAGGTGAAGTAGGGTTCTTGCAGGTTCCACATGATGGCGCTTTTGCCTTTGGCGCGCAGTTCTTTATCCAGCGCCGGGATCTCTTCCCAGGTTTTTGGCGCTTCTTTGATCAGGTCTTTGTTATAAATCAGCGACAAGGCTTCCACCGCGATCGGGTAACCGATCAACTTGCCGTCAAAGCGTACCGCATCCCAGGTGAACGGATAGATTTTTTCCTGGAAGGCTTTGGAAGGGTGGATTTCTGCCAACAGGCCCGATTGCGCGTAGCCCCCAAAACGGTCGTGAGCCCAGAAGATGATATCCGGGCCGTCACCGGTAGCGGCAACCTGCGGGAACTTCTCTTCCAGTTTGTCCGGGTGTTCGATGGTCACTTTGATGCCGGTGTCTTTCTCAAACTTTTTACCCACCTCGGCCAGGCCGTTATAGCCTTTATCGCCGTTGATCCAGATAACCAGTTTGCCTTCTTCTATTTTGGCGAAAGCGGAGGAGGAGAGCACCAGCGTCGTTAATGCTGAAAGCGCCAGCGTGCGTACGGTTGTTGTCATTGTGCGATTCATAAATCCAATCCTTCTGTGGGGACTGCGGTAAGGAGAGCGGTTACGCGCTAATAGTGGGTCACAACCCGCTGTGTTCTCATCCTCCCCCCGTCTACGCCCCATGCCTGAGTAGTGTGATCCAGCTAGCAAACCGCCCTATTCTGTGGTGTCGGACACTAAAAGGCAGGGCTATTTTTGCAAGGAAGATCACAGATTTGCCTTCTGCCGGGAACTTTCGCCGCGCATCGTCGTTCTCTCATCCTCCCATCTCCTCCCCCATGAAAAATCCTGTTACGGATGATTACCCCTCCTTGCCATTACCCCACTATTGGCAACATTGATTTTTACCGCCTAACGCTGCAGGAACCCGGACCTATGTCACCAGTGCGTACCGCTACTCACCCTACGTTGTACCGGATCCATCCGGTCAGTTTCCGCGATGGAAACGGCGATGGTGTGGGCGACGTGCGCGGCATGATGGCGGCATTGCCCTATCTGAAAGCACTGGCGGTGGACGGGCTGCTATTGCCGCAGGCGTTATCGCCAGAGGCTGGAGCGGAAGTGGCCGGGCACGGGCTGGCACTTTGGCACAGTGAAGGCACTCAGCGTATCTGCCGCAGTGCCGCTCCCGAACAGCACTATGCCCGCAGCGCGTTGGCGCTGGAAGTGGTGCCGTTCAGCTGCGAAAAGCTGGTGGAGGTATTACATACGCATCGTCACCAACTGGGCGAAAAAGTCTGGAGCACTGGCGAAATCGATCAGCCGCGGGTGGTCAGCCATTGGGGGCAAGGCGATCTGCGTTCTGCGCAGGCTTTCCTGACCCTGCTGGCATTGCTGCCCGCTCCTATCTGTTTGTATCAGGGCGAAGAATTGGGCTTGCCACACGCGGCGGATCTGCAAGAACCGCAGGGGGCACAAACCCCGATGCCTTGGCATGAAGCGCCGGAGCAGGTCACCGCAGGAGAGATCCACTGGTACCAACAGGTTGCGATAGAACACCGTGCGTTGGCCATCAGCCGCCAGCAACACGACCACCATTCAACCTTACGTTACTGCCAGGCTCTGTTGGCCCTGCGTCAGCACCCGGTGATCCAATGCGGTGCTCTGAACCAGATTAGCCAGGAAAATGGCGTTATTCGCTTACTTATTACCCATCAGGATCAATGCCTTGAAGCGCTGATCAACCTACAGCCTTATACTCAGCCGACCGCACCGGCTGAGGCGACCAAGCCTATGGCATGGCAGTACGGTGCGCAGCAAGAGGGTCATCAATGGGTCTTGGCGGGCTTCGGTTCCGCCATCTTCACACGAAATGTTAACTGCGAAAGCAGGGGAGTAACGCATGGCTAGCGTCACACTGCGCAGCGTTTATAAGGCCTTCGGCGAGGTCGTGATTTCCAAAGACGTCAATCTGACTATCGATGACGGCGAGTTTGTGGTGTTTGTCGGGCCATCCGGCTGCGGTAAATCAACGTTGCTGCGCATGATCGCCGGGCTTGAGGATATTACCTCTGGCGATCTGTTCATCGGCGAAAAACGGATGAATGAGGTGCCGCCTTCCGAGCGCGGCATCGGCATGGTGTTTCAGTCTTACGCGCTGTATCCGCATTTGTCCGTGGCCGACAACATGTCGTTTGGCCTGAAGCTGGCCGGGGCTAAAAAAGCGGAAATTAATCAGCGGGTTAATCAGGTGTCCGAAGTGCTGCAATTAGCGCATTTGCTGGACCGACGCCCAAAAGCCCTGTCCGGTGGACAGCGTCAGCGTGTGGCGATTGGCCGTACGCTGGTGGCTGAACCCGATGTATTCCTGCTGGACGAACCACTTTCCAACCTGGATGCCGCACTGCGGGTGCAGATGCGCATTGAGATCTCACGTCTGCACAAGCGGCTGCAGCGCACCATGATTTACGTCACCCACGACCAGGTCGAAGCGATGACGCTGGCCGACAAAATCGTGGTGCTGGACGCCGGGCGTGTGGCCCAGATCGGTAAGCCGCTGGAACTCTATCACTACCCGGCCAACCGCTTTGTCGCGGGCTTTATCGGCTCGCCAAAAATGAATTTCCTGCCGGTGAAAGTGACCGGTGTGGAAGCGCTGCGGGTACAGATCGAACTGCCGATGCCCAATCGCCAATTGGTATGGCTACCGGTTGAAGGAGAGGGCATTGAGGTTGGGGCCAACCTGTCGTTGGGCATCCGGCCAGAACATCTGTTACCGAGTTCCGAATCTGAAGTGACATTGATGGGTGAGGTACAGGTGGTTGAGCAGCTCGGCAACGAGACGCAAATCCACATCCAAATTCCGGCAATTCGTCAAAACCTGGTTTACCGCCAGAACGACGTGGTGCTGGTAGAAGAAGGTGCAACATTCGCCATCGGCCTGCCGCCACACCGCTGCCACCTGTTCCGCGAGGACGGGACGGCGTGTAAACGGCTGCATCAGGAACCGGGTGTTTAAAGCATCAAGGTCTGTATAACAGGAGAATAATGATGACTACTCTGCGCAAACTTCCTCTGACTCTGGCTGTCGCCGCCGGTGTCTTATCCTCATCAGCGATGGCGGTGGATTTCCACGGCTACGCACGTTCCGGTATCGGTTGGACCGGGAGCGGCGGTGAGCAACAGTGTTTCCAGACCACCGGTGCCAGCAGTAAGTACCGTCTGGGTAACGAATGTGAAACCTATGCGGAACTGAAACTGGGCCAGGAAGTGTGGAAAGAGGGCGACAAGAGCTTCTACTTCGACACCAACGTGGCCTATTCCGTGTCGCAACAGTCTGACTGGGAATCCACAAGCCCGGCCTTCCGTGAAGTTAACGTGCAGGGTAAAAACCTGATCGACGCGTTGCCAGGTGCCAACATGTGGGCCGGTAAGCGCTTCTATCAACGTCATGACGTCCATATGATCGACTTCTACTACTGGGACATCTCAGGTCCTGGTGCCGGTCTGGAAAATATCGATCTGGGCTTCGGCAAGCTGTCTGCTGCCGTGACCCGTAACACAGAATCCGGTGGTTCCTTAGGCTATATCGACAATCAACGTGACGAGCGTCCAACCGTCAACGATACCTACGACCTGCGTTTGGCTGGCCTTGAGCTGAACCCTGGCGGTACGTTGGAACTGGGTGTGGATTATGGCCGTGCCAATGAGCAAGACGGTTACCACCTGGTCGACGGGGCAAGTAAAGACGGTTGGATGTTTACTGCGGAACATACCCAGAGCATCCTGGGCGGCTTCAACAAATTCACGGTGCAGTACGCTACCGATTCCATGACTGCGCAGAACAACGGCCGCAGCCAAGGCTCTTCCATTGATAACAACGGCAAGATGATCCGCGTGCTGGATCACGGTGCCATCGACTTCAACGATGATTGGGCAATGATGTACGTTGCCATGTATCAGGACGTTAACCGCGACAATGACAACGGCACCACCTGGTACACCGTGGGCGTGCGCCCAATGTACAAATGGACGCCAATCATGAGCACCCTGATGGAAGTTGGCTACGACAACGTGAAGTCTCAACGTACTGGCGATCGCAACGGCCAATACAAAGTCACCTTGGCACAACAGTGGCAAGCGGGTAACAGCATCTGGTCACGTCCGGCGATCCGTGTCTTTGCGACCTACGCCAACTGGGATGAGAAGTGGGGCTACGCAAACAACGATTCCGGTGCGGGCTACAACGCAGGTACGGCTTATAACGATACCAGCATGCATACCTTCAGCCGTGGTAAAGACAGCGAAGTCACCTTCGGTGCCCAGATGGAAATCTGGTGGTAATACTGGCTTGACGGGAGGGCGTCTGCACGCCCTCCCTCTTACCGTTTAACCGGCAATAGTGCGCTTGCCTGCCCGCTGCCGGGATACACGCTTAAAGCGAGAGGGTAATAACAATGAAAAAAAATCTACTGTCACTCTGCCTGTCTCTGGCGTTGACCGTTGGCGCACCGCTGGCGACCTATGCCGATACTCCGGCCAACGTTTCTGTCGCACCGGCCATCAGTGCCGCCACCCTGCAAAGTTTGCCTTGGCAGCCCTTGGTACCGCCGGTGACCCAGGATGTCCAACTCAATACCGTCAGCCCACAGATCAACCAGGGCCAGATCCAGGGGGCCGTTGCCGCATTTGCGCTGCCGGCCGATCGGGGATCGCTGGAAATCCAACTGAGCAGTCTGGCCAATAAAAACTCAATCTATGCCCCAAGCGTATTGGTGCTGGATGAACATATGCGCCCGGCGGCCTATTATCCGAGCAGCTATTTCGCTTACCAGCCACCGGGCGTGATGTCCGCCGATCGGCTGGAGGGCACGTTGAAACTGACCCCTGCGCTGGGGCAAAAACAGATTTATCTGTTGGTGTACACCACCCAGCAGGATCTGGCTAAAACCACCATCCTGACCAACCCGGCCAAAGCCTACGCCCAAGGGGTGGGTAACGCGGTACCGGACATCCCGGATCCGATCGCCAGCCACAGCACCAGCGGCACGTTGAAGCTGAAGGTGACAGCAGAACAAGGGGCCAGCAACATCATGATTGGCATGCTGCAATCGGCTCCGGCAACGCCTCCGGTCGTGGTGGGTGCCACCGCTCCGGCAGTTGCGGCACCAGCAGCGGTTGCCACCGCACCGGTAGAGCCGATGCTCAATGATACCGAGGCTTACTTCAATAACGGCATCAAACAGGCGGTCAAGGCGGGGGATATTGATAAGGCGCTGAAACTGATGAATGAGGCTGAAAAACTGGGTTCCACCACCGCTCGTGAAACGTTTATTGGCAGCGTGAAAGGCAAGGGGTAATCCCCCACGCTACCGATGCTGGCTTGATGATTGGTGCGCTTCGGCGTACCTTTTTTCATCCGCAAGTTATTTATATCCAGCAGACGGGGGCTTCCTTGCCCAAGCCCGGCGCCAACAGCGCGAACTCCCTTTCGTTATGACATCTTCCACTACGACAGCCTGCCGTTTTCCCCTTGATAATGGGGGACGCGTTACGTCACGAATCTGCCTGCCGCTTTTGCATTTCTGCGTTACAATGAATTTCTGTTAACAGTTTGTATGGCTTGGCGCGGCACGTAGCCTCCGGCCTGGAGTAGCATAATGTCTGACATTAGGGAGCCCATCCTGCCGCCTATTGAGTGGCTGTCTGAACATTCCTCAATACCTGCCGCCGTTAGCGATTGGCTGATGGAGTTAGGTTCCATGACCCGCCGTTTTGAGCGCCATTGTGGCCGCGTGCAGGTAGAACCTCAGCGTGAATGCTTCATCACTCGTGACCAGCTTGCCGAAGAGGCGGTTCATCTGCCACATAGCGAGCGCTATTGGCTGCGTGAGATCGTCTTGCTGGGTGACGGCGAGCCTTGGCTGCTGGGGCGTACGGTGATCCCACAGGAAACACTGACCGGGCCGGATCTGGCACTGGTCGATCTGGGGACGTTACCACTGGGCCGTTATCTGTTCAGCAGTGAAAGCCTGACTCGTGATTATATCCATGTTGGCCAGCAGAAGGAGCTGTGGGCGCGGCGTTCTCGCCTCCGTCTGGCGGGAAAACCATTGTTACTGACGGAACTGTTTCTACCGGCCTCTCCACTGTATGCGGTGGAAAAGGGCACTCCGGCATAATTAGGGGAGAAAGAACTTTGGAAGGGAGCGTGATTCAAAGCAAATGGCAGGCCTATTGCCATCTGATGCGTATCGATAAGCCGATTGGCACGCTATTGTTGCTGTGGCCCACCTTGTGGGCATTGTGGTTGGCAGGGGGGGGAGTTCCTTCGCCGTCGGTATTGCTGGTCTTTGTGCTTGGCGTTTTCCTGATGCGTGCTGCGGGTTGCGTGGTGAATGACTATGCCGATCGCGCTTTCGATGGGCATGTGAAACGCACCGCTGGCCGCCCGATGCCGAGCGGCCGCGTCAGCGAAAAAGAGGCCAAGATCCTGTTTGTCTCGCTGGTGCTGGTTTCCTTTGCGCTGGTGTTGACGTTGAACGCCATGACCATCTGGTTGTCGCTGGCGGCTCTGGCGCTGGCCTGGGTTTACCCGTTTATGAAGCGGGTGACCAATCTGCCTCAGGTGGTGTTGGGGGCGGCGTTTGGCTGGTCGATCCCGATGGCCTATGCCGCTGTCAGCGAGTCGCTGCCACTGAGCTGCTGGTTGCTGTTTCTGGCCAACATTTGCTGGACGGTAGCTTACGATACCCTGTATGCCATGGTCGATCGTGACGACGATTTGAAGATTGGGATCAAGTCCACCGCGGTGCTGTTTGGCCGCCATGACAAGCTGATCGTCGGGTTGTTGCAGTTTGCTACGTTGTTGCTGATGTTATGGGTGGGTTATCTGATGCAGTTGGGGGGCGCGTTTTACTGGTCGCTGTTGCTGGCCGGGGCGTTGTTTATCCATCAGCAAAAGCAGGTGGCTGGCCGCGAGCGCGATGCCTGCTTCCGTGCCTTCCTGAATAACAACTACGTTGGCTTGGTGTTGTTCATCGGTATTGCACTTAGCTACGTGTGATTTGCCTAACGCAAAAAGTAAAAAGGCATCCATTATCGGATGCCTTTTTCGTGGTAACGGGCCTGCAAGTTACTCGTCTTCTTTTACTACTTCAGCCGCCAGCGCTGGGGTATTGGTTTCTTCCGGCATGCTCACGCTTTCGATGGTCAGCTTGATTTCCGGGGTGATCAGATCGCTCAACATGGTGTAAACCTCCATGGTGTGCTCGCGGATCGCATCGCCAATATCATTGATAAAGCCTTCTTCACGCAGCGTCGCCACCAGGGTGGAGAACACCGCCTTATCGAAGAATTCCGGCGCGTTGATGCCATGCAGCACCGACAAACGCTGGGCCATAATGCGGCTCTCTTTCTCCAAGGCACCCCGGTTGATACTTGGGTTGGCGCTGAGGATCGACATGGTGATGGCATAGCGTTGCAAGGTTTCACGCACGCCAGCGGCCAACAGCTGCAACGGACGGATGCGCGCAGGGTTCAGCACCAGCTCATCGCCTTTGCTACAAATCAGCTGCTGACGTATCAACTCTTCGATCAGCGGTTGCAGCACTTCGGCTAGCTGTTCTTTGTCGTAACGCAGGAACAGCTCTGCCTTCAGCATCGGATAGATCAGGCTGACCTGACGCAGCAGCTCAACGCGCGAGACGCGTCGGTGATGCATCACGATAGACGCGATCAGTGAAGGCAGTACCAACATATGATGGATATTGTTGCGATAGTACGTCATCAGCACCGCCTGCTCGCGCGGCAGAATGATGATGTCGCCGATGTTGTCCTTCTCCACTTCAAACTTGTTCATGTTTAAAGCGTGATCCAGCAACTGGTCTGGCGTTTGTGTTGGTACGGTGGCGTCCGGTGCATAAGGCACGTTACGCATTAACTGTAAGTAGCATTCCAGCTGCTCAAGCAACTGCTCACGGGTCAGCGAACGTTGGCGTGAGGCCAGCAGCGCGGTAGAACACAGGTTCATGGCGTTGGCGGCGGCAGCGTTGTTGATACGCACCATGATCTGAGCCGCCAGATCGTTGACCGCAGGCGTCAGCCAGCTTGGGCGCTGTGCTTCGATCGGGTCGATAGATTCACGCCAATGCGGGACGTTGTGGTTCAGGTAGGTAGTCAACGGCAGCGGTTCGCCAAAGTTCACGTAGCCCTGGCCGAGGTTGCGTAGCTTGCGCAAGCCGCGCACCATTTGCAGCAGGCTCTCTTTCTCTTTGGTCGCACCACGCAGCTCTTTGGCGTAAGTACCCACTTCCATCACGTGCTCGTAACCGATATAAATCGGCACCAGGGTGATCGGACGGGTACCGCCGCGCAGCATGGCCTGAATGGTCATCGACAGGGTGCCGGTTTTCGGTTCCAGCAGGCGGCCGGTACGGGAACGCCCACCTTCAACAAAGTATTCTACCGAGTAACCACGGGTGAACAGCTCACCGAGGTATTCACGAAACACGGTGGAATAGAGTTTGTTGCCCTTGAAAGTGCGGCGGATAAAGAACGCGCCCAGGCGGCGGAATATCGGCCCGGCAGGCCAGAAGTTCAGGTTAATACCCGCTGCGATATGCGGTGGCACCAGCCCTTGATGGTAGAGCACATAGGACAGCAGCAGATAGTCCATATGGCTGCGGTGACACGGCACATAGACGATCTCGTGGCCATCCTGCGCCAACTGACGCACACGCTCGGCGTTGGTGACGTTGATACCCTGATACAGCCGGTTCCAGGTCCAGCTCAACACGCGGTCGGACAGGCGCACCGTTTCATAGGAAAAATCGGCGGCAATCTCTTCCATCAGCGCAATTGCGTTCTGCTGGGCCTTTTCGTGGGAGATCTTTTTGCTGCGCGCTTCGTCTTCGATCGCTTTTTCAATCGCCTTGGAGGACAGCAGCTTTTTGAACAGATCCTGACGGGCAGGCAGGCTTGGCCCAACGGCGGCCAGGCGCTGACGAGCGAAGTGCATGCGGGCGACACGGGCCAGTTTTTGCGCGATGGTCTTATCGGTGCCGTGCTCGGTCGCCATCCGGCGTAGGGACACGGTGTTGGAGAAACGGACAAAGCTGTCGCGCCCCAGCCACAGTACGGCGAAGAACTTCTGTACGCCGTTCAGCAGGCGCAGGTGCGGCGTGCCGTGGCCTTCGCGCCCTGGGGAGCGGCCAAACATCACAGAAACCGGCAACATCTGAATATCGAGATCCGGGTTGCTGCGGTGCAGATCCAGATAATCGTGGAACAGTTTTACCGATTCTTCTTTGGGGGTGTAATAGCGGAATACGCGTGGGCCATCGTGGATAAACACGTAGCTTGGCAGCACGGCGCCATCGATTTCCAACGGATTAAGGGGATCGGGCAGATCTTGCGCCAGACACTGGGTGCGCAAGGTGAGTAAATCCGCCTTGGAATTATAAGGTAAAACATACAAAATCGGTCGTGAGGGATCCAACCCTAACTCCGTGACCGGATCTGAAGGGATAACCTTACTTCTTACCAACATTTTTAGTGGTAAGTTCAATATCTTATAATAGATTTTACGCCAACCTGACATGACAACGTGAAGCCTCTTGTTAGCAATTCGCCGCAAGCATACCAGAAACCGGGTAGCAGATCTGTGGCGTTGGGAAATCCACGGCCGTTCACGGCAATGGAAGTACATAGTTGAATTATACCTGATGGATATCAAATTGGCCGCTCTAGCGCATTCATGCGTTCGCGGCATTGGTATGACATAGCTAGGTGATTAAGGTATTCCAACCTTGCTGTATACTGCGCTGCGATAAAAATGTGATTGGACTGGCAAATCTGTCAGGAACGTTGCAACTGCAACACGACGGGTACATGATCCATCTTGGAGAAAGGCGTTCTTAACTATGGCAAATCAAGCAACTGGCCTGACGCGTATCATTAAAGCTGCGGGCTATTCCTATAAAGGTTTAACCGCTGCCTGGCAGAACGAAGCCGCATTCCGCCAGGAACTGGTGGCGACGGTAGTCGCTATCATTGTGGCGGTTTGGCTGGACGTGGGGGCAATAGCGCGCATCTTGTTGATCGGCTCGGTGCTGCTGGTGATGATTGTCGAAATCCTCAACAGCGCGATTGAGGCCGTTGTCGATCGCGTGGGTACGGAATATCACGAGCTTTCCGGGCGGGCCAAAGACATGGGCTCGGCGGCGGTATCGCTGGCAATCATTCTGGCGCTGTTCGTTTGGGCTTCGGTACTTTGGCAGCATTTGGCGTGAAAACCGGCAGGCATCGTTGCGATCCCGCTCGCTACCTGCTGATTTTTATTTATTCTTCGGTTCCCAATCCAGACTTAGCTGTATATACTCACAGCAAGACTGTATAAACAAACAGGGGGCGGAATGAAAGCACTAACTACCAGACAGCAAGAGGTCTACGACCTGATTCGCGATCATATTTCGCAAACGGGCATGCCACCGACGCGTGCCGAGATCGCAATGCGCCTGGGGTTCCGCTCACCAAATGCTGCAGAAGAGCACTTGAAGGCGCTGGCTCGCAAAGGCGTTATCGAGATCATCTCCGGTGCATCACGCGGTATCCGCTTGCTGATGGAAGATGAAGAGGGGTTACCTCTGGTGGGCCGTGTGGCTGCCGGTGAACCTCTGTTGGCTCAGCAGCACATTGAAGGGCACTATAAGGTGGATCCTTCACTGTTCAAGCCTAATGCCGATTTCCTGCTGCGCGTTAGCGGCATGTCGATGCGAGATATCGGCATCCTGGATGGCGATCTGCTGGCAGTGCATAAGACTCAAGACGTACGCAACGGCCAGGTTGTCGTCGCCCGTATTGAAGACGAGGTCACGGTCAAGCGCCTGAAGAAACACGGTAACGTCGTCGAACTGCTGCCAGAAAACAGTGAATTCCAACCGATCGTGGTCGATCTGCGCCAGCAGAACTTCACCATCGAAGGCCTGGCGGTGGGTGTGATCCGCAACGGCGACTGGATCTAACCGCTTTACCTCGTATTACAGCCCTTTAAAACGGCAAACTTCGCCCCATCTCTGGGGCGATGTCATTTCTAAGCTACGCTAAAATCCATGCTTTTACGGGAACATATCGCCATGCGCCTGCTTTCTGCCTTCACCAGTGACACCGACAAAGCTCTGTGGCGTCTGGCGTTGCCGATGATCTTCTCCAATATTACCGTCCCCTTGCTTGGCCTGGTGGATACCGCCGTTATCGGCCATCTCGATAGCCCTAGCTACCTTGGCGGGGTCGCGGTGGGGTCAATGGCCACCAGCTTCCTGTTTATGTTGTTGCTGTTCCTGCGTATGAGCACCACCGGGCTGACTGCGCAGGCGCTGGGGGCGCAAGATCCCTACCGGCTGGCTCGCGCCTTTATGCAGCCGTTATTGTTGGCGCTGGTGGCCGGGCTGGCGATTGTGCTGTTGCGAGCCCCATTGATCACCTTGGCGCTGAACATTGTGGGGGGCGATCGGGAAGTATTGGTGCAGGCCAGGCTATTTTTGGAGATCCGCTGGCTGAGCGCTCCAGCGGCGTTGGCCAATATGGTGCTGCTCGGCTGGTTGCTGGGAGTTCAGTACGTGCGGGCGCCGGTGATCTTGCTGATCGTCGGTAACCTGCTGAACATCGTGCTGGATATCTGGCTGGTGATGGGGTTGGGTTGGAACGTGCAGGGGGCCGCGGCTGCCACGGTGATTGCGGAGTACTCCACGCTGCTGCTGGGTTTGTGGTTAGCATGGCGGGTACTACGCATGCGGGGGATTTCGCTGGCGATGCTGCGTACCGCCTGGCGTGGGGATCTGCGCCGCCTGCTGGCACTTAACCGCGACATTATGCTGCGCTCGTTATTACTGCAACTGTGTTTCGCCTCGTTAACCATTCTGGGAGCCCGTATGGGCGGAGAAGTGGTGGCGGTGAATGCGGTGCTGATGAATTTACTGACCTTTACCGCCTACGCGCTGGATGGTTTTGCCTACGCGGTGGAAGCCCATTCCGGCCACGCCTATGGTGCGCGGGACGGGCGGCAACTGCATAAAGTATGGCGTGCAGCCTGTCGGCAGGCTTGCCTGGTTGCCTGTGGTTTTGCCGTTATTTATCTGTTTGCCGGGCAGCAGATCGTGGCGGGCTTAACCTCGCTGCCGGAATTGCGTGCGCTGGCAAATCATTATCTGCCTTGGCAAGTAGTGCTGCCCCTGGTGGGGGTTTGGTGCTACCTGCTGGATGGCATGTTTATCGGCGCCACCCGTGGCGCAGAAATGCGTAACAGCATGGCGGTAGCCGCAGTGGGCTACGGGCTGACGTTGTTCACCCTGCCGGTATTGGGCAACCACGGTTTATGGCTGGCTCTGGCGGTATTCCTGGCACTGCGCGGGGCTGCTTTGGGCTGGGTTTGGCATCGTCATAGCGTGCAGGGCACCTGGTTTTCATCCCCCCATTAGCGATGGATAGGCCAGGCTAGTTGATGATATGGGATGGTCATTCACATTTAGTTACATGTGCTCGGGGCTGTTTTAGTTCGCTTGCTTACTGTTTTAATGGCGTTTTTTGCTATTAAGACTTTTCCCAACCCTATTTCATGCTGATTTTCGAGCACTTTTCGTGATGGGTGACTATAGTTAATCACGTGGCTGGCGAATTAAGCCCGCGCTTAATTGGCAACGGACGCATTAGATAACCTTAAATTTGACTCAGTTAAGTCCAGCCAGATTTATCTAAAACTGACAACCAAGAGTAACGGAGAGATTATGAACAAAGATCAAGCCGACGGTAACTGGAAGCAGTTTAAAGGTAAAGTGAAGGAAAAATGGGGCAAGCTGACCGATGACGATATCACCGTGATCGAAGGGAAACGCGAACAGCTGGTCGGTAAAATCCAGGAACGCTATGGCTACCAGAAAGAGGCAGCCGAAAAAGAAGTCAAAGCCTGGGAAGAACACAGCAAGTATCGTTGGTAGCGCGATGAGCCGCTGAGTATTGCGGCGCTACGACACCATCCGGCCTGGCAGATTTCCCCCCTGCCACGGCCACGGGAACAAGGATGTACCCGCTCCCTCCTGCAATCTAATCCGCTTATTTTTTCTTTACCACAATGCTGTGGTCATGATCGCAATCGTGTTGGTTCTCACAATTTTCTACCACCACACAGCCAGAACACAGACCGTGGGCTTCCACTACGCTGTGCCGCAGCACAAACCCTGATTCTTGAGCCAGTTTCTGCAAGGTTTCTTCCACCCCTTCGGTAGTACGCTCCGTGACCTGTCCGCAGCGATCGCAGATAAACAGGGCAGAGGTATGCATAGGTTGTTCGAAGTGGTGGCACAGTACATAGCTGTTTGCCGATTCAACGCGGTGGATAAACCCCTGTTCCAGCAAGAAATCCAGTGCACGATAGACCGTAGGTGGCTTGGCCTGCGGCTCCGCCACACGCAGTAAATCCAGCAAATCGTAAGCGCTGATGGCGCCGGGTTGCTCAGCCATCAGGCGTAACACTTCCAGCCGTTGCGGGGTCAGTCGCACGTTGCGTTGCTGACAGAGTTGTTCAGCCTGCGCGAGCAGCTTTTCCTGGTTGGTTGAGTTCATGGCAATTATCCGGCTATGCAAAGAAGCCGATTTTATCATGTTTCAACGCAATCGCCGAGGGTTGCCCCGCTTTCCCTGGATAACGCGGCTAATAGGGCGATTTTCCGCAGCAAGACTAGGCAGAATGAGATGCAGGTCACGGTTTGCCGCTTTATGTCATAGGTTCCACTCGGGCACGGCGGTATAACCCATATGGAGCCAAACCTTTCAGGAGCCTGGGATGTCAGAAAGAGAGAAATTGCTGCGCGGCGAGGTATATAACAGTCGTGATGATGAGCTGATTGCCATGTACCATCGGGCGCGGAGCCTGACTAAACAGCTAACAGCATTGGATTCACATCAGTCTGAAGAGAAACAGCGTCTGTTGCGTGAGCTGCTTGCGGCCTGGGGGGATGACAGCTGGATTGAATTACCGTTCTGGTGCGACTACGGGCAGCATATCAGCATTGGCAGGAACTGTTTTATCAACGTCAATGCGGTGTTTCTTGACTGCAACACCATCACCATTGGCGATAACACGCTGATTGGCCCGAACGTGCAAATCTACACGCCAAGCCACCCTCTCAAGGCCAGTGAGCGGTTTACCGGCAATGCCGATTTTCCGTTCCATACCTCAGCCAGGCCGGTGGTGATTGGCAGTAACGTCTGGATTGGCGGCAACGTAGTGATCCTGCCTGGAGTCACCATTGGTGATGGCACCACCATCGGCGCGGGCAGCGTGGTGACCGAGGATATTCCGGCTAACGTGTTGGCGCTTGGGCAGCCGTGCCGCGTGATCCGACAATTGGAATAAGGTCGTGTGAAAACGTTATCGCTCTGAGATCCTAATCAGGATGAACGACGATTTTCCCAAGAGCGTGGATTGTCGTTATAATAGCCGTTTGCGGCATCGGCACAGCGCGTCGGTTGTCGAGTCCCGGACTTATCAGGTAGCCAGTAACTCAGCATGACGAAAGATATTAACAACACCCAATACGCCGCCAATCGTTTCTCCATTGCTCCTATGTTGGACTGGACCGATCGCCATTGCCGTTACTTCCATCGTCTGCTGAGCAAGGAAACGCTGCTGTACACAGAAATGGTGACCACCGGTGCGATCATCCACGGTAAAGGTGACTATCTGGCATACAGCGAGGAAGAACACCCCGTGGCATTGCAGTTAGGGGGGAGCGATCCGGCAGCATTGGCGCACTGCGCCAAACTGGCGGAGCAGCGTGGCTATGACGAGATCAACCTAAACGTCGGTTGTCCGTCAGATCGGGTACAAAACGGCATGTTTGGTGCTTGTCTGATGGGGCAGGCGACCTTGGTGGCCGACTGTATCAAGGCGATGCGCGACGTGGTGTCGATCCCGGTGACGGTAAAAACCCGTATTGGCATCGATGACCAGGACAGCTATGAGTTCCTGTGCGATTTTATCTCTACCGTTGCTGGGCGTGGGGAATGCGATATGTTCACCATTCATGCCCGTAAAGCCTGGCTTTCTGGCCTGAGCCCGAAAGAAAACCGCGAAGTCCCTCCGTTGGACTATCCGCGCGTTTATCAGTTGAAACGTGACTTCCCGGCGCTGACCATTGCGATCAACGGCGGCGTGAAAACGCTGGAAGAGGCCCAACAGCATCTGCAACATCTGGACGGTGTGATGATGGGGCGCGAGGCGTACCAGAATCCAGGCATTCTAGCGCGGGTGGACAGCGAGATTTTCGGCCGCCAGAGCGAGGTGATGGACAGCGTGGCGATTATCGAATCGCTGTATCCGTATATCGAGCGCGAGCTAGCGAACGGCACCTATCTGGGCCACATCACTCGCCATATTCTCGGTTTGTTCCAGGGGATCCCTGGTGCGCGGCAGTGGCGCCGTCATCTGAGTGAAAATGCCCATAAACCAGGAGCTGATGTGCGCACCGTCGAACAGGCTTTGGCATTGGTGCGCTCACCGCGCACTGAAATGGCATAATCGGCAAAAAACTTGACTAAAAGTTGGTTTTTTTGACTAATGGTGTCACCCGGTGTGGCGCCATTTTTTCATTATTTCAATAAGTTATCATTACCTTCAAGTTGGCACGTTTCTTGTAAAGAACAAGACAGACCTATTGTTTTGCCAAGGAGCAACCTATGTTAGAACTGTTCTTTCTGATCGGCTTTGTCGCCATGCTGCTGGTAACCGGTATTTCACTGTTGGGCGTGATGGCTGCGTTATTTGTGGCCGCGGCTTTTATGCTATTGGGCGGGCTGTTTGCCATGGTGTTTAAACTGCTGCCGTGGCTGATCCTGGCGGTGGTTGGCGTGTGGATATACCGCTCTATGCAGAAACCACAGATACGGCGCTATTAAGATTTTTTGCCTAAATATCAGTCAGTCACGCTGAAATTCACCCTGCAGATTGCTTGCCAGTGTGGCGGGGATCACAGCTTGATGTTTTAAATGCGAATGCGGCACATTAAACATATTTTTTACTTATCGAGGCTGCTAGGATGACTCCCGCAGCTGTGATGCTAATCATTTTCATCACCGCGAGAGCTGACAAGAGTGTTGCTTAAAGCAACCCCCATCTCTGGCGGACTCTGCTCTACCCCTACAAAACGCAGTAAACTAGAAAGGGCTCCTGATGGGGCCCTTTCTTTATTGGCGTTACAGACCAGGGATCAGCAGGCTGGAGCCGCTGGTCTGGCCGCTTTCCAGGGTCTGGTGTGCCCGCAGGGCATCTGCCAGAGCAAACTTCTGTGTCGCTTTGACATCAACTTTAATCGCACCGCTGCCAATCAGCGAAAACAGCTCGTTACTGGCAAACTGCAATTCCTGACGGTTGGTGATGTAACCATTGAGCGAAGGACGGGTGACGTAAAGTGAGCCTTTCTGATTGAGCAATGCCAGATCGACGCCGGTAACCGGGCCGGAGGCATTACCAAAGCTCACCATCAGTCCGCGGCGCTTCAGGCTGTTCAATGAGTCCTGCCAGGTACTTTGCCCTACGGAGTCATAGACCACGTTAACCTTTTCGCCGTTGGTCAGTTCAGCTACGCGCTGGGCGATGTTTTCCTGGCGATAATTGATGGTGGCCCACGCGCCGGCACGCATTGCCTGCTCGGCTTTCTCGTCAGAACTCACGCTGCCGATCAGTTTGGCACCCAACGCTTTGGCCCACTGGCAGGCGATCAGCCCAACCCCCCCGGCGGCGGCATGGAACAGGAATACCTCGCCTGGCTTGACCTCATAGGTTTGGCGCAGCAGATAATGTACGGTCAACCCTTTGAGGAACGAGGCAGCACCCTGTTCGAAAGTGAGGTTATCCGGCAGGATAGCCACCTTTTCCAACGGGACGTTGTGAACTTCGCTGTAGGCACCCAGTGCGGACTGGGCATAAACCACGCGATCGCCCGGTTTGACCGCGCTGACACCTGCCCCGACCTTGATGACCACCCCGGCCGCTTCGGTTCCTAACCCGCTTGGGAAGTTTGCCGGTGGGTACAGGCCGCTACGTACGTAGGTATCGATATAGTTGATACCGATCGCCTTGTTCTCGACCTGAACCTCCCCCGCTGCGGGATCGACAGGAGTAAAATCAACATACTGCAGCACTTCCGGGCCGCCAGTGGCGGAGAATTGGATGCGTTTTGACATGTCGCTACCTCGTTTAAATGGCTGTTTTCACCCTACGCTTATCAGCCCAGACTATCTAGCCCGTTGCGCAGTGATTAATCCTTTTTTGCGCAGGGAATCATGACTGAAAATCACGTATACTCTTGCGTCAGCTACCCCCCATTCGCAACTGAATAAAGAATAGGCTTCATGGCAGGCAAAAAACCAACCAACAAGACAAACACGTACGAACCCAGAGACCGCCAGATGGAAGGGCTGAAGATGCCGCCACATTCGCTGGAGGCGGAGCAGTCCGTGTTGGGCGGTTTGATGCTGGATAACGAACGCTGGGATAACGTGGCGGAGCGCGTAGTCGCCAACGACTTCTTCAGCCGCCCACACCGCCTGATCTTTACCGAAATGCAGCGTCTGCTGGAGATGAGCCGGCCTATCGACCTGATCACGCTGTCCGAGTCGTTGGAACAGAGGGGCGATCTGGAGACGGTGGGCGGTTTTGCCTATCTGGCAGAATTATCGAAAAACACCCCTAGTGCGGCCAACATTGGTGCGTATGCCGATATCGTGCGTGAACGAGCGGTCGTCCGTGAAATGATCTCCGTCGCCAACGAAATCGCCGATGCGGGTTACGATCCGCAAGGGCGTAGTAGTGAAGATCTGCTCGATCTGGCCGAATCCCGGGTATTCCAGATTGCGGAAAACCGCGCCAGCAAAGATGAAGGCCCTAAAGGCATCGAACGTATTCTGGAAGATACCGTCGCCCGTATCGAGCAGCTCTATCAACAGCCGCACGACGGCGTCACCGGCGTAGACACCGGCTATCACGATCTCAACAAGAAAACCGCCGGTCTGCAAAAGTCTGACCTGATCATCGTCGCGGCCCGTCCGGCAATGGGTAAAACCACCTTCGCGATGAACCTGTGCGAACACGCTGCGATGACGCAGGATAAACCGGTGCTGATCTTCAGCCTGGAGATGCCCTGCAACCAGATCATGATGCGTATGCTGGCCTCGCTGTCGCGCGTGGATCAGACCCGTATCCGTACCGGCCAACTGGATGATGAGGATTGGGCGCGGATCTCAAGCACCATGGGGATCCTGCTGGAGAAGCGCAATATGTATATTGACGACTCCTCTGGCCTGACGCCCACCGAAGTGCGCTCCCGCGCACGGCGTATTTTCCGTGAACATGACGGGATCAGCCTGATCATGATCGACTACCTGCAGTTGATGCGTGTGCCGTCACTCTCCGACAACCGTACCTTGGAGATTGCCGAAATTTCCCGCTCGCTAAAAGCTTTGGCGAAAGAACTGCAGGTGCCGGTGGTGGCGCTGTCGCAGTTGAACCGTAGTTTGGAGCAGCGTGCCGATAAGCGCCCGGTTAACTCCGATTTGCGTGAATCCGGCTCCATCGAGCAGGATGCCGACCTGATTATGTTCATCTACCGTGATGAGGTTTATCACGAGAACAGCGATCTGAAAGGGATTGCCGAAATTATTCTGGGTAAGCAGCGTAACGGCCCGATCGGTACCGTACGCCTGACCTTTAACGGCCAATGGTCGCGCTTCGATAATTATGCGGGGCCACAATATGATGATGAATAATCAGCTAAGGAATTGAAATGAAAGCGGCAACTGCTGTCATCGATCGCCGCGCCCTGCGACATAACCTGCAACAGATCCGTCGCTTGGCGCCGCAAAGCCGCCTGATTGCCGTGGTGAAAGCCAACGCCTATGGACATGGCCTGTTGGAAACGGCTCACACCTTGCAAGATGCTGACTGTTACGGCGTAGCGCGTATCGGCGAAGCGTTGATGCTGCGTGCCGGTGGCATCGTTAAACCGATCCTGCTGTTGGAAGGGTTCTTCTGTGCTGAAGATCTGCCCGCGCTGGTGGCGAATAATATCGAAACCGCCGTTCACAGCATCGAACAGCTCGAGGCACTGGAGCAGATTGAATTGGCGCACCCGGTGTCGGTATGGATGAAGCTGGATAGCGGTATGCATCGTCTGGGCGTGCGTCCGGAACAGGCAGAGGCGTTCTACCAGCGTTTGAGTGCCTGTCGCAACGTGGTGCAGCCGGTCAATATCATGAGCCATTTCAGCCGTGCCGACGAGCCGCTGGTGGATGCGACCGAAAAGCAAATCAGCTGCTTTGAGCGCTTCGCCAATGATAAGCCGGGCCTGAAGTCGATCGCGGCTTCCGGCGGGATCTTGCTGTGGCCACAGGCTCATTTTGACTGGGTACGCCCAGGGATTATCCTATATGGCGTATCCCCGTTGGAGGAGCCCTATGCCGATCACTTTGGGCTGCAACCTGCCATGACGCTTAAATCCAGTCTGATAGCCGTGCGTGAGCATCGTGCCGGGGAGCCGGTAGGCTACGGCGGGCTATGGGTGAGTGAACGAGATACCCGCCTGGGCGTAGTGGCGATGGGGTATGGCGATGGTTACCCACGCAGTGCGCCTTCTGGCACGCCGGTATGGCTGAACGGACGTGAAGTACCGATTGTCGGCCGTGTCTCCATGGATATGATTTCCGTCGATCTGGGGCCGGATGCCAGCGATAAAGTGGGTGATGAAGTGGTGCTGTGGGGCAATGAGCTGCCGGTTGAACGGGTGGCTGCTTTTAGCGGCATCAGCGCCTATGAGCTGATCACCAAGCTGACCCAGCGCGTAACGATGGAATATATCGGCGAGTAATTCCCCTCATCTTCTCCCTGCGGGAGAAGATGAGGAGGCATTCGTCAGCTTACTTCTTCACCGCCAGCCACTGGCCGATAATCTTCTGGTACTCCCCGCTGGCCTTGCTCAAGTGCAGCCATTGATCGACATACAGCTTCCAACTCATATCATCACGCGGCAGCATATAGGCCTTCTCGCCGTATTGCATCGGCTTATCCGGGTTCACCGCACACAGCTTGGGATAGCGCTTTTGCTGGTACAGGGCTTCGGAGGCATCGGTGATCATCACGTCGGCCTTGCGGTCCACCAACTGCTGGAAAATGCCCATATTATCGTGGGACAACGTCAGGTTGGCCTTGGGCAGATGGGCACGGACAAAGGCTTCGTTGGTGCCACCGGCAGGCTCGATCAGCCGCACTGCAGGTTTGTTAATCTGCTCAACGGTGCGGTATTTTTTCACGTCGGTACAACGCACCAGCGGGATTTTGCCATCGGTATCAAGCCGCTCGGCAAAAAACACCTGCTTTTGGCGCTCCAGCGTCACTGAGATCCCCCCCATGGCGATATCACATTTCCCGGCCACAAAGTCAGGTGTCAGGGTTTTCCAGGTCGTTTTTACCCATTTCACCTTGGCTCCCAGGCTGTTGGCCAGCGACTCTGCCATCGCGATATCAATGCCTTCGTAGCTGCCATCCTCTTTCAGGAAGGTGTAGGGCTTGTAATCGCCGGTGGTGCAGACCGTCAGCGTTTTTTGCTGCAATACCTTGTCCAGATTGGATTGTGCGCTGGCGCTCCCGGTGGCGACCAGCAAGGCGAGAGGCAATAGTTTTTTCATCAAATTTCCTTTTCATGTCGACAAATACATTTGTGGTTTTATGCGCGGTTTTGCCGTTAATTGTTGTTGGTTTGCGTAATTTGGCCGTTTTTTATGCCATTTCTGAGCAAGGAAGCTGGCTTTGCTGCTATGTCTCTCACAACCCGCCAGCACCGATGGTTGCAAGGCTAAAAAAGCTGCTAGTCTGTAGCGTCAACATTTATTAACACATTTTACAGGTGGCTATGTACAACATTGACGATTTTGATATGAAAATCCTGACGCTGTTACAGGCCAATGGTCGTCTGACCAATCAGGAACTGAGCGAACTGGTCGGGCTTTCGGCCTCGCAATGCTCGCGCCGCCGTATCAGCCTGGAACAGGCCCAGTTGATCAAAGGGTATCATGCCCGGCTGGCACCGGAGGCGGTGGGATTGGGGCTGGTGGGGCTGATAGAGGTAAGCCTGCTGACCCATACCCAAGAGCTGATCGACAGTTTCCATCAGATGCTGGCAGAAGTGGACGCAATTGTTGACGTTTATAAAACCACCGGCGATGCCGACTACCTGCTGAAAGTAGCGGTAGCAGATCTGCCCACGTTAAGTGAGTTTATCAGCCAGACGCTTTCCCGCCATAAAAGCGTCGGACATATCAAAACGGCGGTGGTGCTGGAACGGATCAAAGAAAACGGTTTGCTTCCGGTGGCGAGATAAAGCTAAAACCCAACGCCAATTTGTGGCTATAGTAGGCTGTGTCCCTCAATTGACCGTGGTGCTGTCGCAGACCCAAAAGCCCTAATCAAGGTGGAGGGTGCAGGGCCTAGACAGTGTCCGAACAACCAAAATCAGGAGAACCAACCCGTGTTCCAGAATGTTGAAGCCTATGCAGGTGACCCGATCCTGTCGCTGATGGAAAAATTCAAAAAAGATCCCCGTGCGCACAAGGTGAACCTGAGTATTGGCCTTTACTACAACGAGCAAGGCATCATCCCACAGATGAAGGCCGTTGCCGCTGCTGAAGCCCAACTTAACAGCGTTGAACAGGGAGCCTCGGTCTACCTGCCGATGGAAGGCCTACAGCCTTACCGTAGCGCAATCCAACAGCTGTTGTTTGGTGCCGAACATCCCATGCTGCAACAGGGGCGTATCGCCACCATTCAAACCGTGGGCGGCTCTGGTGCGTTGAAAGTCGGGGCCGACTTCCTGAAAAGTTATTTCCCGGATTCTCAGGTTTGGGTCAGCGATCCGACTTGGGAAAACCACGTAGCCATCTTTGGTGGTGCTGGTTTCAAAGTGAATACTTACCCCTATTTCGACGGTGAAAAGCTGGGGGTGAAATTTGATGCCATGCTGAGCACGCTGCAACAGTTGCCAGCCAAGAGCATTGCGCTGCTGCATCCTTGCTGCCATAACCCGACCGGTTCCGATCTTACCAATGCCCAGTGGGATCAGGTGGTTAAAGTGATCGCCGAACGTGAACTGATCCCGTTCCTCGACATCGCCTATCAAGGCTTTGGCGGCGGAATGGATCAGGATGCCTACGCCATTCGCGCCATCGCAGCTGCCGGTTTGCCGTGCCTGGTGAGCAACTCATTCTCGAAGATCTTCTCGCTGTACGGTGAGCGCGTGGGTGGGCTTTCTGTGGTGTGTGAAAGCAGTGAAGCTGCTGAACGCGTGCTGGGGCAGTTGAAAGCGACCGTGCGCCGTAACTACTCCAGCCCACCGAACTTCGGTGCGCAGGTGGTGGCAAAAGTGCTGAACGATGCGCAGCTGAAAGCGCAATGGCTGGCCGAAGTGGAGTCCATGCGCAGCCGTATTCTGGAGATGCGTAAAGCGCTGGTCGAAACGCTCAAAGGGGCATTGCCGCAGCGTAACTTCGATTACCTGCTCGAGCAGCGCGGAATGTTCAGCTACACCGGCTTCAGCGCGGCTCAGGTTGATCGGCTGCGTGAAGAGTTCGGTGTCTATCTGATCCACAGCGGTCGTATGTGTGTGGCGGGTCTTAACCACAATAACGTTCGTCAAGTGGCCGAGGCCTTTGCTGCGGTGCAGTAACGGCCTGAATGCAGTGATTTTAGGGGCGATAGCGATATCGCCCCTTGTTGTTTCTGGGTGCTGGCGGTTGCCGCCAACGGGATAAAGAATATACTGACTGAGGGCGCTCAGACTTTTCGTATGCGCCATAAAGCCTTGCTTTCAGCGACCAGGCGCGGTTCTCTAGCTGACTGGCAGGGTATCTGGCTGGCAACAGCATACTCACAGTGGTTCGCGCCGCATTGTGTCTTTCGGGGAATAACCCAATGAATAACTCAGCACTGCTGGAATACTGCATGGCGAAACCTGGCGCACACCAAAGCGATCAAAACCAATGGCAGGCCAGCCAGATCAAGGTGGGTGATGTCATGTTCGCTATGGTGTGTGAAGTGCAGGGTCGCCCGGCGTTGGCGATCAAAAGCAGCCCGGAACTGGCGGAAAGCCTGCGTGAGCAGCATCCGGAAATCGTCCCCTGCGAACATCTGAATAAAGCCCATTGGAACGCAGTATTTCTGGATGGCAACCTGCCCAACTCGCAGTTTTATCACTTGATAGACAGCTCATATCGGTTGGTGCTGGAAGGGTTGCCCGATCAGGTGCGCCAAGAGCTGCGCATTTGAATTTATAGGTGGCCAGGCCTGTTGGCTCAAGAGTGGCGACAGGCCAAGAGGACTACGTACCCCGATATCTATGGGGAAATTTTATTTTGTAGGTCAATGTTGTTTACTGCGTTATTTAGTTCTGAGAAACAGGATTGGCAAGGTTTTTTTTGTGGTTAATTCCGCTGATTGGATTATTTTATATTAATTGGTAATAATTTAAAGACTGATGAAAATAGGTTGATAATTTATTTGCAATAGTACGGCGCAGTTAATTAAGAGAGTTCTCATTGGAATCTAAATTATGACTGTGTTATTAATGCGTCTATATTAATCTGCTTAAAGGCAAATAAGGATAAGGGATCCCTAGGGGGAACCTGCTAAAAGGAAATTTAACTATGAAACTGCATCATTCAATATTTTTGGTACTGCCGCTGCTCGTTTATTCCTCGTTATCATTAGCTTCGCCAAATTGTGCAATAAAAGAACAAAAACTGCGAGAGCAGCTTGATTACGCGACGCGTTATGGCAATGTCCATCGTGTTGAGGGGCTTAATCGGGCCTTGGCCAATGTGCAGACCTACTGCCACGGTAGTTATCAAGGTCGTTATAATAGATACGATTATGCGCCAGCCGCTCAGCCGTTTGAATTTGATCGCCAGTATCAAATTGCCAAGAAGCAACGAAAAGTAGAAAAAAGAAAACAAGAGCTGTATGAAGCACAGCTCAAAGGCAAGCCGAGCAAAATTGCTAAACGACAGAGAAAATTAGCCGAAGCCGAATTTGAATTGAAACAGGTGCAGGCATGGGGGGGATAACCTGGCCGATATGAGAAGATGTTAGCCTCAGATAAATAATGCCGAGTTTTGGCGGTGAGTGTGATTTGGCCACTGAGTCGGCACGTTAAGCGTTTTACCTATCCGTGTGACAGTTAAAACCCCAAATCCGCTCCCGCCCTTCTAAGGTGGAAACTTATTGCTGTCCCCAGGTTGCGCCGTAATAACGGCCAACACGCCGAGCTTGGGGGTTCGGCATGTTGGCCACGGTTTTATCTCTGCAACATCGGTTTCAGGAATCGCGCGGTATGGGACTCTTTACAGTTGGCCACGGTTTCCGGCGTGCCGGACACCAGGATCTCACCGCCGCCGCTGCCGCCTTCCGGCCCCAGATCGACGATCCAGTCCGCCGTTTTGATGACGTCCAGGTTGTGTTCAATCACCACGATGGTGTTGCCCTGATCGCGTAACTGATGCAGCACCGCCAGCAACTGCTGGATATCGGCGAAGTGCAGGCCGGTGGTGGGTTCATCAAGAATATACAGCGTCTGGCCAGTGCCCCGTTTCGACAGCTCACGCGCCAGTTTCACACGCTGCGCTTCACCACCGGAAAGGGTGGTGGCCGACTGCCCGAGACGGATATAGGAAAGCCCAACCTCCATCAACGTTTGCAGCTTACGCGCCAAGGCGGGTACGGCATCGAAGAAGTCACGGGCTTCCTCAATGGTCATTTCCAGCACCTCGTGGATGTTTTTACCCTTGTACTTCACTTCCAACGTTTCGCGGTTATAGCGTTTGCCTTTGCACTGATCGCAAGGCACGTAGATATCCGGCAGGAAGTGCATCTCTACCTTGATCACGCCATCGCCCTGGCAGGCTTCGCAGCGGCCGCCCTTGACGTTAAAGCTGAAACGGCCCGGCGTATAGCCACGGGTACGGGATTCAGGTACCCCGGCAAACAGTTCACGCACCGGGGTGAAGATCCCGGTATAGGTGGCCGGGTTAGAGCGTGGCGTACGGCCAATTGGGCTCTGATCGATATCGATCACCTTGTCGAAATGTTCCAGACCGGTCACTTCGCGGTAAGGAGCCGCTTCGGCAATGGTTGCACCGTTGAGCTGGCGTTGGGCGATCGGGAACAGCGTATCGTTGATCAGCGTTGACTTGCCGGAACCGGAAACGCCGGTAATGCAGGTAAACAGCCCGACAGGCAGCGTGAGCGTCACGTCTTTCAGGTTGTTGCCGCGTGCGCCGCTGAGTTTCAGCACCTTGGTCGGATCGGCGGGCACGCGTTCGGCCGGAATGGCGATTGAGCGCTTGCCGCTAAGGAACTGGCCGGTCAGTGAATCCGGTTGGGCCATGATGTCATCGACGGTACCTTCCGCTACCACCTGGCCGCCGTGAACACCGGCACCAGGGCCGATATCGATCACGTGGTCGGCCGCGCGGATCGCGTCTTCGTCGTGCTCTACCACGATCACCGTGTTGCCCAGATTACGCAGGTGGATCAGGGTTTCCAGCAGGCGTTCGTTATCGCGCTGGTGCAGGCCAATGGAAGGCTCATCCAGCACGTACATCACGCCTACCAGGCCAGCACCGATCTGGCTTGCCAGGCGAATACGCTGGGCTTCACCACCGGACAGCGTTTCCGCAGAGCGTGACAGTGAAAGGTAGTTCAGCCCGACGTTAACCAGGAACTTCAGACGATCGCCGATCTCTTTCAACACCTTCTCGGCGATCTGGGCACGTTGACCGCTCAGTTTCATATTCTGGAAGAAGGTCATGGCATGGCCGATGCTGAGCTCAGAGATCTCCGGCAGCGTAGTATCTTCCACGAACACGTTACGGGCTTCTTCACGCAGGCGTGTGCCACGGCATGAGGCGCAAGGACGGTTGCTGATAAATTTGGCCAGCTCTTCGCGCACCGCGCTGGATTCGGTCTCTTTGTAGCGACGCTCCATATTATGCAGCACGCCTTCAAACGGATGGCGGCGCACGGTGGTGTCACCGCGATCGTTGATGTATTTGAATTCGATCGACTCTTTGCCCGAACCGCTCAGTACCGCTTTCTGCACGTTGGCATCCAGGCTGCTGAACGGGGCTTCTACATCAAAGCTATAGTGCTCCGCCAGCGAGCGCAGCATCTGGAAATAATAGAAGTTACGACGGTCCCAACCGCGGATAGCGCCACCGGCCAGAGAAAGCTCGGGGTTCTGTACCACACGTTCAGGATCGAAGAACTGCTGCACGCCCAGTCCGTCACAGGTTGGGCAGGCGCCGGCTGGGTTGTTGAACGAGAACAGCCGGGGTTCCAGCTCGCGCATGCTGTAGCCGCAGATGGGGCAAGCAAAGTTGGCGGAGAACAGCAGTTCATCGGCTTTTTCGTCATCCATATCGGCGACGACGGCGGTACCGCCGGACAGTTCCAATGCGGTTTCAAACGACTCGGCCAAACGCTGTGCCAGATCGTCACGCACTTTGAAACGATCCACCACTACTTCAATGGTGTGTTTCTTTTGCAGCTCCAGCTTTGGCGGATCGGAGAGATCGCACACTTCACCGTCGATGCGCGCGCGGATATAGCCCTGGGTTGCCAGGTTTTCCAGCGTTTTGGTGTGTTCGCCCTTACGATCTTTCACCACCGGTGCCAACAGCATAAGGCGTTTGCCTTCCGGCTGGTTGAGCACGTTATCCACCATCTGGCTGACGGTTTGTGCCGCCAACGGAACGTGGTGATCCGGGCAACGCGGTTCGCCGACGCGGGCAAACAGCAGGCGCAGGTAATCGTGGATCTCGGTAATGGTCCCGACCGTGGAGCGCGGGTTATGCGAGGTCGATTTTTGCTCGATGGAGATCGCCGGGGACAGACCTTCAATATGGTCGACGTCCGGTTTTTCCATCAGCGAAAGAAACTGGCGAGCGTAGGCAGAGAGCGATTCAACGTAGCGCCGCTGCCCCTCGGCATACAGTGTATCAAAAGCCAGTGAGGACTTGCCGGAACCTGATAGACCGGTAACGACGATCAGCTTGTCGCGCGGGATAATCAGGTTGATGTTTTTGAGATTGTGGGTTCGAGCACCACGAACTTCGATATTGTCCATTTACACTTCCCGTCTTGATGATACACCGCGCCTGTCTGCGTTTTTTGTGGGCGATTATGTGATCTGTTGCGCAAAAAAACGGCTCGGCCAGTACGAAACGCATAATTATGGCACAAAAAAACCTGAATGAATATCCAGTATACGAATGCAACAAGGTCGTTCGCAGAGACATTTTTGGAAGGCACTTCGCAGGTATAATCTAAGCAGGTGGCATGCTACAATTTGTGGTTTAGACTATCCAAAATGTGGTCTGAATCCACTTAAATGACTCATCGGGAGATCGAACATGGCCAGCAGAGGCGTAAACAAAGTAATTTTGGTCGGGAATCTGGGTCAAGACCCTGAGGTCCGTTACATGCCTAATGGCGGCGCAGTTGCCAACATTACCCTGGCGACCTCCGAAAGCTGGCGTGACAAGGCTACTGGCGAGCAGAAAGAAAAAACGGAATGGCACCGCGTGGTGTTGTTCGGCAAGCTGGCAGAAGTGGCGGGTGAATACCTGCGTAAAGGTTCCCAGGTTTACATCGAGGGTGCATTGCAGACCCGTAAATGGACCGATCAGGCGGGCGTAGAAAAATACACCACCGAAATCGTGGTCAACGTGGGTGGCACCATGCAGATGTTGGGTGGCCGCCAAGGTGGTGGTGCTCCAGCAGGCGGCGGCGCTCCAGCGGGTGGCCAGCAGGGCGGTTGGGGTCAACCTCAGCAGCCACAGGGTGGCAACCAGTTCAGCGGTGGTCAACAGCAGCAGGCTCGCCCAGCGCAAAACAGCGCACCAGCAGCCAGCAACGAACCGCCAATGGACTTTGACGACGATATTCCGTTCTGATTGTCTTCAGGTTCAAAACGAAAAGCCCCTTTTTGGGGCTTTTTTACTTTAGAAGGCATTACGCCGAGAAGCCACCGTCAATCGTTAGGCTGGCACCGGTGATATATCCCGCCTCTGGCCCCGCCAGATAAGCCACAAAGCTGGCAATCTCTTCATCCTTACCATAACGGCCAACGGCCATCATCGGTTTCAACTGTTCGGCAAAATCGCCATCTGCCGGGTTCATATCGGTATCTACCGGGCCGGGCTGGACGTTATTGACGGTAATGCCGCGCGAGCCCAGATCGCGAGCCATGCCCTTGGTTAAACCAACCAGCGCCGACTTGCTCATGGCGTAGATCGCCCCACCGGCAAACGGCATGCGCTCGGCGTTGGTGCTGCCGATATTGATAATGCGACCGTTGTCGTTCATATGGCGTGCTGCCTCCTGGCTGGCAACAAATACGCTGCGGACGTTAACGGCCAGCGTGCGATCCAGATCTGCTAACGACAATTCCGCCAGACTACCCATTGCCAGCACGCCCGCGTTGTTCACCAGAATATCCAGCTTGCCGAAGCTGTTTACCGTCTGGCGTATCGCCAGTTGCAGAGCCTCAGCGTCGGCACTGTCTGCACGGATGGCAATGGCTTGACCGCCAGCGGTCGTAATAGCTTCAACCACCTCATTGGCTTTATCGGAGGATGAAACGTAGGTGAAAGCGACGGTTGCGCCTTCACGTGCCAAGCGCTTAACGATGGCTGCACCGATACCGCGTGAACCACCTTGGACAAAAGCCACTCGGCCTGACAGAAGTTGGGTTACCGACATGATATCTCTCCAAAAGTTGTGATGGTGATAAATAGCAACTGCAGTATCTGGGAAAACGCAGGCAGGGGATTGCCAAAATGGGCCATGTGCCGGTTGGCTGGCGGGGATGGGTTACATTATAGAGTAGTCTGGTTGTTCCGGTTTTTACTACCGGTTAAAACGCGAAAAGCCCCTTGCGGGGCTCATAATCTGACGATTAGTTAAAGATTTCTGCGGTGCCGTACAGCTTGTTCTGGCCACCGGCGGACACGATGCGGTAAGAGTTGGCACCGGATGCGGCGGCTTTGCTTGCCAGTTCGGCTTCCAGAGCGCTCAGGTTGCTGGCACCGCTTACGGAAACCACACCGATTTTTTGTGCGTCGGCAGCAGGTTGGCTGGTGAGCTGGTCAGCGGCAATGCTGGCGAAAGAAGCGGAAGTTAACAGTACAGCAGTAGCAAAAATTTTGATGCTTTTCATGATTCAATCCTCAGGGGTTTTGTTAGGTGAGAGGCTGTTGTCTCTCGATGTGTTGAATGATAGGCCACTTGGCGGGAATGGAAAATCGGATAGTTTTGAGTATCTACATCAAATAAACTGAATCATTGAGAGGGGGCGAAAGTTGAAAGGGTAGCTATCTGCTAACTGGCCACTTGAGAAGTGTCTATCATGAAGGCGGCACGATTTATTGGGTATCTAAAGGGGAGGGGGGCAACACATTATCCTTTAGGCGAACAGGCGCTGAGGCTTGTTTCTTCTTCAGTTTTACTCATTTTCCTTGTTACAATGACCAACCAGTTAGGTCAGCCCACTAACGTTAAGCTATGTATCGGGAAGCAGGCATGAAGAATAATCTATCGATAAGATCGGCCTCTTTGAGAGATTTTGAAATTATCAAGGCTATTATTGAAAAAGGTTCTGCGACCCAGGCTGCTGAGTCCCTTGGAATAAGCCAACCCGCAGTCAGTAAGGCGGTGGCCAGTATTGAAGAAAAGTTGGGTAAGACACTATTTACCCGTGAGAAAGGGCGCCTGAACCCCACCAAAGATGCTCTGTTTTTCTATGAGGAAATTGTTAATATCTTTAACTCCCTCGAGAGAATAGATGATAACAATTGGGCCAGTAAGTCCAGCAAGACGTTAAAAGTGATCACGACCCCAACCATTGCGTATTCCTATCTCGCCCCCCTGACAGCTCGCTATGCTAAAGAAAGAAGTAATGTCAAAGTCTCATTTAGCGTGGTGAATTCTGTCGATATGATGAATTTGCTCAGAGAAGGGCGGGCCGATATTGCACTGGCAAATGCGGATATAAATAACAACCTGGCAGAATTAACGATAGAGCCAATATTTAAATCCAAAATTGTGTGTATGATGCACAAAAATCATGAGTTGGCAAAGAAAGAAAAGCTGGTGCTTTCAGATTTTAATTTCAGAAATATTATCATGTATACCACAAGGAATATTTTGTTTTCCAAAATTATGAAAGCATTCAGTGGTTCTGGTGTGGAAACCAACGTTATAGCAGAGGTGTCGGATTCGCTGGTGGCCCTGAATTTTGTCAATGAAAATCTGGGGTTATGTTTGGTGCCAAATTTCCCAGTCATCCATCAGTTCAACGATAACATCATTGTCAAAGACATTGATGTGGAGATTTACGATGAAATGGCCTTTTTCTATCTGCCCAATATCTTAAACCCCTACTGCAGTGATTACGTAGAGTATGTGACTGATCATTTGCAGTCTATACAACATTTGTCAAAATGAAGAAAGAGCTCATTGATATATAAATGAGCCCTTCGGATAGACCTGTGGCAGCATGGGTAAAGCGCTGTTTATCTTTTTACATTTTGCAAGACAAAATCAACACAGCTCTCGGCTTCCCCGATATAGCTTGCCTCATCAAGTAATTTATCGATATCTATTGTTGCAACGACATCTTCCTTGATGAGTTGAGCACGAATGCAATCGGAAAACGCTGCGCCAGTTAACACCGACTCCATGGCGGCTTCGTACAATATATGGTGTGCTTCGGCACGGCCAATATCTTTGGCAAGAGCCATCATGATAGATTCTGAGAGAATAAGGCCTTTGGTCAGCTTGATGTTTTCCAGCATTTTTTCCGGATAAACCTGTAATCCATCGATCAGTTTAAACAGATTTTCACTGATCGAGACTGCCAGAATAGCCACTTCGGGAAGCGTGACATCCATCACATTACTTTCCGCAGCGTCACCTTCATTCATTTTGATCATCGCCATGTATGATAGGGGAACACGAGCGCGTAGCAATTGTGATAGGCCAACCAGGTTTTGCGCATTTTGCGGGTTACGCTTCTGGGCCATCGTGGAGCTGCCAACTTTGCCATGATGGAAACTTTCTTCCAGTTCGGCCAGTTCCGTTCTCTGCAAGAAAATGATTTCCTGAGCGACCTTTTCAGTAAAGCTCGCCAATTGCCCAAGAATGGCGACGTAATGTGTTTGTGAGTCGCTGGAGGTGCGTACCGGGATCGTGTTGGATGTCAGATTAAGTAAGGCAGCCATGCCCTCTTGAATCTCCCGACCTTTGCCTTCCATGGCGGAGAAGGTTCCTACAGCCCCTCCCAGGCTGACAGTAAAAGCCTCTGACGTGGCATTGGAGAGCCTGCTTTTGATGCGCTGAAGTTCAGCAAACCATGACGCGACCTTAAAGCCAAAAGTGATTGGCAGGGCGTGCTGCCCATGAGTTCTTCCCGCCTGGGTGTAGCTCTTTGATTTTAAAGCCAGTGCGGAAAAAGAGAGCAATGCCTTTTCCAGATAACCGGTGATGAGCTTATGGCTGGCACGAAGCTGTAAAGACGCAGCCGTATCAAAGATGTTTTGAGTCGTGGCCCCCCAGTGAATATAGCCTGCAGCTTGTTTGCCACAGACACGTTCAAACTCTCTTAAGACAGGTACGAACGGGTGGCAAGTTTCCCGGATCCCTTGCTTGATAGCGTCAATGTTCAGCAAATCTGCGTTAGCGGATTGAGTAATTTTTTGCGCACACTCTTCGGGGATGATCCCCAGTTTTGCCTGTGCTTGAGCAAGAGCCGCTTCGACATCTAGCCATGCTTGTATAGTTTTAACATCAGACCACAGTTCAACAGCTTGGGGATTGAACCAGTGACCTGTGATGCATGATTCGAACATACCCGTATTCATAACATACCTCTCATTACATTTTGGTTATGTATGTATTCCTTTTTTGATTATTGGTGTGAAAAAGCAGCGTAGTCAACCGGTAACTGCCGTTTTATTGCGTTTTATTGCTTTTGAGATCGTTATCACATGTTTTATTTGTCATGTGATCATATCATAAAGGTAATGATAGTTGTCGGGTGCTACTTCATGCAAAGGTGAGTCATCATGCAAAGGGTAATGTTGAATCAAGCTAAAACGATGTTGTTTATTATCATGGGGTTAATAGCGCTGGGCGCGTTGAAGCACCTGTTCGGTGACAAGCCCTTTATTCTTGCTATCACCTTTCTGGTGATTGTGTTGGTTTGCGCTGGCATCGCAAAGAAATACTATGCTCAAGCTGTGATTTTAACCGGGGGCATTATTCTCTTGATAGCAACGGTCATTGCCTTTCCTGATGTCAGTATTACCAAGGCAGCGTCTGGTTCCAAATTCATTGATATTTTCGTTGAAATAAAAGTGCTTTTTTCCGATAGTATTTCCAAGCTTGGCTTGATTATTATGGTTATTGCCGGCTTTTCAAGATACATGAACGATATTGGCGCGTCGGCAAAACTGGTCGGGGTTTGTATTAAGCCCCTCAAGAGAATCAATGCGAAGTACGTACTTTTAGGCTGTTGTTATATCCTGATGCAGGTTTTAGCCTTGTTTATTTCAAGCCCTTCAGGGTTGGCTCTCTTGATGCTCACAACGCTATATCCGGTTTTACGTTCTATTGGATGTTCAAAAGCGGCTGTAGCCTCAGTGATTGCCTCTGGCATATGTATTGACTATGGGCCATCCGCTACCGGGAGCGTGCTGATTTCCGAACTCACTGGATATGACCTGTTTTCATTCTTTGTGGATAAGCAGGTTCCTATTGTTGCCATCCTCTTCGTTGTCATCGGGATATCTCATATGGTGATGCAGGCATACTGGGACAGAAAAGAAGCTGTAAATGAAGATGATAACGAAAATCATGCCAAGGACGCTGACATTTCCAAGCATGTTCCGACGTACTATGCTCTGCTGCCTGTCGTTCCAATGATCATTCTCTTCGTTTTCTCCAGTCTGGTGGAGGAGTATCTCCCCTCTTATTTGCAAATTAAAATTGATGTGGTTTCGGCGATTATTTTATCGTTCTTTATTGCTTTCCTGATTGATTCAATCAGAACCTTCGACCTCAAGAAATCAACCGATAAGGTGCTTGGGCTATTCGATCAGATGGGGCAGTCTTTTATTACCGTGGTCTCTATTCTGCTTTGTGCTCAGGTTTTGGTGGCGGGGATTATAAAAATTGGCTTTATTGATACGCTGTTTGGCTTTATTCCTAATGAGGGTCACTATGCCACGGTCATCGTCGTTCTGTTTAGTTTGCTGATTTTCTGTGGCTCAGTGATTATGGGGACCGGGACGGTGTTTAATGCCTTTGCTCCTCTTAGTGCTGAAGTGGCGAAAGGTGCGGGTATTTCGGTGTTTAAGATGTTGGTACCGTTGCATTTTTCAGCCAGTTTAGGACGGAGCTTTTCGCCAATTTCAGGCGTTATTATCGCCGTGTCTGGCTTCGTAGGGGTGACGCCGTTCCAGATAATCAAAAGAAACTGTGTGCAATTAACCATTGCCTATGTCCTGATGATGGTGCTTTCTCTGTCCTATTTGTGAGTGAATAAGGCTGGGGGGCAGATCATCAAACTCAATCATAGGCATCATTGGCGATAGTTGAAATCACAACTACCTTTTAACCAGGGCGTTTAAGAGGGGGATGTGATGATGGCAGACCAGTTTATTGGCAGTTGGGCGCTGGTTTCTTCCATATTCAAAGGGGAGGATGGGGCCATACATCACCCTTTGGGCGAGCAGGTGTTGGGGCGGCTCAACTATGAGGCCAACGGCACCATGGCAGCGCAGCTCTATAGCGCAACGCGGCCAAGGTTTGCCTCGGAGGATTTGGCGCAGGGCTGCGATCGAGAGATCCGCCCTGCCTTTGTGAATATGCTTTGTTACTTTGGCCGCTATCGGATTGATGAAGGTAAACAGTGCGTCATTCATCGGGTCGAGGGCTGTTCTTTCCCCAACTGGCTGGGTAGCCAGCAGATCCGCTTCTACAGTTTCACTGACGATAAACTCACATTACGCACCGTACCGTTGCAGCTGGATAACCGCGTGCAGATTGGCGAATTGGTGTGGCAACGGCTCCAGGCCGCTGAGGGAGAAAAATCATGATTATCGTACATCATCTGAATAACTCGCGTTCGCAGCGCATCTTGTGGTTCCTGGAGGAGCTCGGTGTTCCCTATCAGGTTCTGCGTTATCAACGTGATAAGACCACCATGTTGGCACCGCCCGAGTTGAAAAAGATCCACCCGTTGGGCAAATCGCCGGTAGTAGTAGACGGCGATCTGACGCTGGCGGAGTCGGGCGCCATTATAGAATATTTGCAGGAGGCCTATGATGCACAAGGGTTGTTCACTCCCACGGATTTCCACGCTCGCCAGGAGTATCGCTATTGGCTGCACTATGCAGAAGGGTCGTTGATGCCGCTGCTGGTAATGAAACTGGTGTTTAGCCGTTTAGGACACCCGCCAATCCCATGGGTGATACGCCCGGTTGCCGGGGCGATCGGCAAAGGGGTACAGAAAGAGTATCTGGATAAGCAGATTGCCACGCATCGCGATTATCTGGAGCAACACCTGAATAAAAGCACCTGGTTTGTAGGCAATGAATTCAGCGCTGCGGATATCCAGATGAGTTTCCCGGTGGAGGCGTTAGCAGGGCGAGGCGGGTTGGACGGGTGCCCGAAACTGCAAGGCTATCTGCAACGCATTCACGCGCGTCCTGCGTATCAGCGGGCTCTGGAACAGGGTGGGCCGTTTAGCGTACTGGGTTGAAGGCTTGAACTATACTCGATAGGGTCACTTTCATAGGAGGTAGCCCATGGCTACGCAAATTTTTGTTAACCTGCCCGTCAGCAATTTGCCCGCTTCTATCGAGTTCTTCCGACAACTGGGGTTTATCTTCAACCCGCAGTTTACCGATGATACTGCCGCCTGCATGGTCGTGAGTGAGAGTATTTACGTGATGTTGCTGACTCACGAGAAATTCCAGCTATTTACCCCCAATCCTGTCAGTGATGCCAACAAAGCGACGGAAGTGCTGATTTGCCTGTCGCAACCCAGCCGTGCTGCGGTAGATGCGTTGGTACGCAAAGCCATTGCCGCTGGCGGCAATACCTATAATCAGCCACAGGATTACGGCGCTATGTATGGCCATGGCTTCCAGGATTTGGATGGCCATATCTGGGAGTTGATGTACATGGATGAGCAGGCGATGCAATCGCAATAATCTTTTCCGCCCCAAGCTGTCGGGGCGATCTCTCCTCTTCAGGTCGTAATGTGATAAACCTCACATCTTCAACAATGAGCGATCCCAATACGTTTTTGCATAAATTGTCGCGATCTTTAGTTGATCAGACGGCATAGAAGGCTAGATAATCGTTTGCCTTGAAAATCCCACCCGGTAGCGTTTGGGATTTTTGGGGATAAGACCATCATAAATCACCCGCTGCATGCGATGAGAGTTAAACGTTTGCCTTTTACACGGCGTCTGTTGCCGCGTTCCTGAAGGGTAAGGAAGCGAACGTGACGGAAACGGTTTCGTAATGACCATGCATCAGTGGGATAACAAGCCATTTCATCCAGGCTGGCAGCAATGAAAAACAGGGGACAGCAACATGTCGAATTCTCAAGCAAATAACGCCGTGACACCCAAAGGCGGGCTTGATGCGTATTTTAAACTTACAGCACGGGGTACCAACGTGCGTCAGGAAGTGGTGGCAGGGTTAACCACCTTCCTGGCGATGGTCTACTCGGTGATCGTGGTTCCCAGCATGCTGGGTAAAGCCGGTTTCCCACCGACTGCGGTATTCGTTGCCACCTGCCTGGTTGCCGGGTTGGGATCGTTGCTGATGGGCCTGTGGGCCAACCTGCCGATGGCGATTGGTTGTGCCATTTCACTGACGGCGTTCACCGCCTTTAGCCTGGTGCTAGGTCAGCAGATCAGCATTCCCGTGGCGCTGGGCGCGGTATTCCTGATGGGGATCCTGTTTACCATCATCTCGATTACCGGTATCCGTTCCTGGATCCTGCGTAACCTGCCAATGGGAGTGGCGCACGGCACCGGTATTGGTATCGGCCTGTTCCTGCTGTTGATCGCGGCTAACGGTGTCGGCCTGGTGGTGAAAAATCCGCTGGATGGCTTGCCGGTCGCGCTGGGGGCATTTACCTCGTTTCCAGTGGTGATGACGTTAATCGGGTTGGCGGTGATCTTCGGCCTGGAAAAACTGCGTGTGCCAGGCGGTATCTTGCTGGTCATTATTGCCATTTCGGTTATCGGTCTGATTTTTGATCCTGCGGTGAAATATCAAGGGCTATTTGCCATGCCTAGCCTGGCGGGGCCAGATGGTAAATCGCTGATCTTCAGCCTGGATATCATGGGGGCGTTACAACCGGTGGTGCTGCCGAGCGTATTGGCATTGGTAATGACTGCGGTGTTCGACGCCACGGGCACCATCCGTGCGGTCGCTGGGCAGGCCAATCTGCTGGATAAAGATGGCCAGATCATTAACGGTGGCAAAGCGCTGACTTCTGACTCCCTGAGCAGCATCTTCTCCGGGTTGGTTGGGGCTGCACCTGCCGCGGTTTATATCGAATCTGCTGCAGGTACGGCGGCAGGCGGTAAAACCGGTCTGACGGCCACCGTGGTCGGGCTGTTGTTCCTGCTGATCCTGTTCCTGTCGCCTCTGTCCTACCTGGTGCCAGTGTACGCCACCGCTCCTGCGCTGATGTACGTTGGCCTGCTGATGTTGAGCAACGTCACCAAGCTGGATTTCGACGACTTTGTCGACGCCATGGCCGGTTTGCTGTGCGCGGTGTTTATCGTGCTGACCTGTAACATCGTGACTGGCATCATGCTGGGCTTCAGCTCGCTGGTGATTGGCCGCGTGTTCTCTGGTGAATGGCGCAGGCTGAACATCGGTACCGTGTTAATCGCGGTTGCGCTGGTGGCATTCTATGCGGGTGGTTGGGCAATTTAAGCTTTTCTTCTACGGGGCCATCCTCCGGCCCCGTTGTTCATTTCCTTCAGACTATTCTCCCTATTTGCTGCGACGTGTTTTGAAAGGCACAACAAGCTTTATAACTGAGAAAAAAAGTGATCTACTATTCGGACACTATTACCCGCGCGCTTTGGTGATCTGAACTTAAGAGTCTAAGGAAAGCATGGAAATATTTTTTACAATCCTCATCTTGATCCTGGTGGTCTCCCTGTCTGGGGTGGTAACACGCATGTTGCCGTTCCAGATCCCGTTACCCTTGATGCAAATTGCCATTGGGGCCCTGTTAGCCTGGCCGAATTTCGGGCTGCACGTTGATTTTGACCCTGAACTGTTTTTAGTGCTGTTTATTCCGCCATTGCTGTTTGCCGATGGTTGGAAAACACCGACACGCGAATTCCTGCACCACGGGCGTGAAATACTGGGGCTGGCATTGGTGCTGGTGTTGATCACCGTTGTCGGCGTTGGGTACCTCATTTACATGATGGTACCGGGTATTCCGTTGGTTGCTGCGTTTGCGCTGGCGGCGGTGTTGTCACCTACCGATGCCGTTGCACTGGGTGGTATTGTTGGCAAAGGGCGCATTCCCAGAAGCATCATGAGTGTGCTGGAAGGCGAGGCGTTGATGAATGACGCTTCCGGCCTGGTATCGTTAAAATTTGCCATCGCGGTGGCGATGGGCACCATGGTGTTCACCGTCGGTGGTGCCTCCATGGAGTTTCTGAAGGTGGCGATCGGTGGTTTGCTCGCCGGTGTGGCGGTGACCTGGACCTACAGTAAATCGCTGCGCGTGATGAGCCGTTGGAGCGGAGACGATCCGGCCACGCAGATTGTGTTGCTGCTGCTGTTGCCTTTTGCCTCCTATCTGATTGCCGAACATATCGGCGTGTCCGGCATTCTGGCTGCCGTCGCGGCGGGGATGACCATCAGCCAGTCTGGCGTGATCCGTAACGCACCACTGGCCATGCGTTTGCGTGCTAACAGCGTCTGGGCGATGCTGGAGTTCGTGTTCAACGGCATGGTGTTCATCATGTTGGGGCTGCAACTGCCGGGGATCCTGGAAACCTCGATTGTGCAGGCTGAACTGGATCCCACTATCGAGACCTGGTATCTGTTCACCGATGTGGCGATTATCTACGCCGCGCTGCTGGTGCTGCGTTTCAGCTGGCTGTGGGTGATGAAAAAGGCCAGCAATCGCTTTATGAAAAAGCGCCCTCTACAGTTTGGCGATTACAGCATACGTGAGTTGTGGGTCGCTTCTTTCGCTGGCGTACGTGGGGCGATTACGCTGGCCGGTGTGCTCTCTATCCCGCTGTTACTTAGCGATGGCACCGCCTTCCCGGCGCGCTATCAGCTGGTGTTTATCGCCGCCGGGGTGATCTTGCTGTCACTGATCGTTGGCGTACTGGCGTTGCCGTTATTGCTGCGCGGGGTGCATGTCGCAGACAAGAGCGCCAGCAAGACCGAAGAGCGCATGGCGATTGCCATGGCTGCCGAGGTGGCGATTGAGAGCATCAACAAGATGGAAGAACGGCTGGTGGCAGACACCGAGGAAAACCTCGATCCGCAGGTGCTCAAAGAGGTCAGTTCCAGGGTGACCGGAATGTTGCGGCGGCGTATTGCCAGTAAAGATGATATCGAAAATGCGCTGGCGCTGGAAAACCTCGAGCGGCGTTTCCGTTTGACCGCCTTGCGGGCGGAGCGTGGTGAGCTTTATCACCTGCGCGCCACGCAAAAAATCAGCAACGAGACGCTGCAAAAACTGCTGCACGATCTCGATCTGCTGGAAGCCTTGCTGGTTGAGCGAGAAGGCTAACCACATCTTTACGGGGGCCGCTATGCGGCCCCTATCTTACTCCGCCAAGGCTTCGGCATCTCGTTCCCCTTGCGCTTTACTCTCCTTGCTTTGGATCAGCTTTAACGCCAGATACAGGTCGGGAACCAGGATCAGTTTATTCTCCTTGCTGCCGGAGCGATCCAGGCGAAACCAACGTGTCAGCTCTGTACGGCGGCCTGCAAGTACCAGGCCGATCCCCCGCAGTTGCAGATCCCGCTTCAATTCTTCGACGGCCGCGAGCACGCTGATATCCGCATGGGTGAAGCTGGCCACCGCGTCAATCACCACCCAACGTGGCTGGTCCTGCGATCCATCTACCAGATTGGTGATCCGCCGCTTGAAATAGGCGACGTTAAAGTAGGTCAACGGCGAATTAAAGCGGTACATAAGCACGCCATCGACCGGCTGGACGCCGTTGCTCTTACCCAGCGAATGGATCATACCGTCTGCATTGACCCCCAGTAGCTGCTCGGTGGGCCGGAAAACCGTCTGTAGAAACTGCAACAGACCCAGCAGCACCGCCAGCCCAATGCCGGGAATGATCCCTACCAGCAGCACGCTCAAGAAAGTAAACAGCGCCAGATAGAACGCGGGGCGATTGCGTTTGCGCAGCCGGAAAATGCTGCGCATATCCAGCAGCGACCAAGAGGCGTAAATCAGCACCACGCCGAGTACCGATATGGGGATAAACTGCAGCGGCTCGCTAAAAAATGCCACGACCAAAGCGATCGCCAGCGCGGCAATCACCGAGACCAGCTGGCTTTTGCCGCCGTTGGCATCGTTAACGGCGGTACGGGAGTTGGCACCGCTGATGGCGAATCCCTGTGAAAGCCCGGAGACGATATTCACCAGCCCCAGCGCACGAAACTCACTGTCGGCGTCAACTTCGTAGCCATTTTTTGCCGCAAAGCTCCTGGTGGTCAGCATCATGCTGACAAAGCTGACTACGGCCAGGTTGAGTGCCGGGATCACCAGATCGCGCAGCAGCCCGGGTTTAAAATCAGGCCATGACACCATGGGCAAACCGCCACCGGTATAGCCCCCAACCGTATCAATGCCAAAGCGTGGCAAATTCGCCGCCCAGGTCAACGCCGTCGTCAGCACCACGGCGAACAGCGGGGCGGGCCAGTTAGGCCGGGCATAGTGGACGCCAAGCAGGATCAGCAGCGTCAGCAGTGACATAAGCACCGTGGGCCAATGGCTGTTGAGTAAGTTAACCGGCAGTGCGTAAATGCGTTCAATCAGCTCGCTGGAGGGCGAGGCAAACCCGAATATCTTGCTGATCTGATTGACGATAATCGTAAGCGCCACGCCGTTGAGCAACCCATTGAGGATCGGGCGTGACAGCAGATCTGCAATGGCACCCAGCTTGAAGCGGCTGGCAATCAGGCACCAGGTTCCCATCATCAGGGTCATCACGATGGTCAATTGCCAGTGCAGTTCGGTATGGCCAGCCGCTAGCGGAGTGACTACTGCGGCGATGACCGCGCAGGTGGCTGCATCAGGCCCGACGATAAGCTGACGCGATGAGCCAAAAATGGCGTAGGCGATCATCGGTAGAATACAGGAGTAAAGCCCGACGATGGCGCTCACGCCAGCCAACTCGGCGTAGGCAATCGCCACCGGTAATGCCACTGCCGCCACCGAGAGGCCAGCTCGGATATCAGGTTTCAACCAGCTACGCTCGTAAGCGAGCAGGTTCATCAGGCCAGGCGCGATACTCTGGAGGGATTTCCGCTGCATATCTTTTCCATCCGGCTGAATAAAGGGGCATGCTGTCTCTTTCGTTGGCCGGAAGAGTAAATCAGCGGTTTTTTAGTGATTTTTGGTGAGCATTAGCCGAAGTATAGCAGGGGATTATGACGTGAATTTGCTGCCGTTATGGAATGATAGGGGGACCCTGGGTTGTCAGTAAAAGCTAATCCCCCCTCATCTTATGCGCCTATGACCAATACTCCCGGCAGCAGGCAATCCAGGCCTGGGCGCTGTGGGAAAGGTAGCTGCCCTGGCGCCAGATCAGCCCCACTTGCCACTCCATTCGTGGCTCCAGCGGCAGCCAGATCAGGTTTTCTTTATCCAGCCATTGGCAGACTGGCTCTGGTAAGGTGGCAATTCCCACGCCGGCCTGCACCATCGCTGCCAGAAAATCCCACTGGCCGCTGCGTACGGCAATCTTGGGTTCGAAGCCCGCCTGCTGAAAAGCTGCCATCAGCATTTTATACAGCGTGAAGTCTTCGTTATAAATCAGGATTGGCCACTCGGCCAACTCATTGATCGCGATGCTGGTGCGGTTGAGCCAGTGTGCCGTCTTGGGCACAACTACACACATCGGGTGGCTTAGCAGGGGCAAAAAGGTCAACGGCTGGTCAGATACTGCGGGCAGTATCGTCATCGCCAGGTCCAACTCTCCGGTTAACACCGCCTGTTCAACCGAAAGGCCGCCCAGTTCGGAGATCTTCAGTTCGATACCCGGATAGGTCTGGCGGAACTGACGGATCAAACCGGCGATCTGTCTGCCGACCATCGGTGGAATACCCAGCCGCAGCACCCCCTTTTTCACCGAGCTGATGTCCTCCAGTTCGGCCTCCAACTGGCGGAACTCATCCAGGATCGCCAGGCCGCGCTGATAAACCGCTTGTCCGCTGTCGGTGAGGTGCAGCTTGCGCCCTTCGCGCACCAGCAGTGTGCACTCCAACTCATCTTCCAGATGGCGCAACATCTTGCTGATGGTGGGTTGGGTAACAAACAGTTTCTCAGCCGCGCGGGTGAAACTTTGCTGGCGGACCACTTCCACAAAATAACGCAGGGTGCGGACATCCACTTTGGGCTCTCCTGAAGGCGGTGCCGCTGGGAAACTATTCCCTTACGGCATGATGTTGATGATTTTAATTCATTTCAGGCAGGGTTTCCCGGCTGCGTATACTGTAAGCCTTGATTTTTTCTGAGGTTGCTTTCATGTCTCTGGCGTTACGCCGTGCTGCGCCTGCTTTGCTGACTCGCTTACAGGTACCTATTCAAGTGGTGCTGTATGCCTTGTTATTCCTGCTTGCCGATCGGCTGGTGCAACAGTTTCATCTGCCTTTGCCCGCCAACATCGTGGGCATGTTGATGCTGCTGGCGCTGATCCTGCTGCGCATTTTGCCGCTCAACTGGGTAAAAGCGGGGTCGCGTTGGCTACTGGCCGAAATGCTGCTGTTTTTTGTACCAGCGGTGGTGGCGGTGGTGAACTATGCCCAACTGTTGATGGTGGAGGGCTGGAAGATTTTTCTGGTGATTGCCATCAGCACCATGCTGACGCTGGGAGCGACCGGGCTGGTGGTGGATCGCGTTTATCGTTTCGAGATCTGGCTGCAACGGCGGAAAATGCGTAATGAATGACGTGATCCTCAGCATCACCTGCCTGGTGGTGACATTGGTACTCTACTTTGCCAATAAAAGGCTCTACCGCCGCCGCCGTAGCCTGCTGTTGATGCCGTTGGTGCTGACGCCGATGGTATTGGTGCTATTGCTGGTGGTGACGCATATCTCGTATCAGAGCTATATCGGCGAAACGCACTGGCTCCTGTGGTTGCTTGGCCCGGCAACTATCGCCTTTGCCGTGCCGGTATATGAAAACCTGCATATTATTCGCCGCCATTGGCTTTCTCTCAGCGCCGGGGTATTTACCGCGGTGGTGGTAGCCGTTTACAGCTCGGTGTGGTTGGCCCGTTGGTTGACGTTGCCTGATGAGGTGCAGCGCAGCTTGGCGGTGCGTTCCATCACTACACCGTTCGCGCTGGAAGCGGCGAAACAGATGGGCGGCCAACCTGACTTGGTGGCACTGTTTGTGGTGATCACTGGCGTGTTTGGGATGGCGGTAGGCGATATTCTGTTCCTGCGCCTCTCGGTGCGCAGCGGTCTGGCGAAAGGGGCGGGGTTTGGTGCGTCTTCCCACGGTGCCGGTACCGCCAGAGCCTATGAGATAGGCCAGCAGGAAGGTGTGGTGTCTAGCCTGGTGATGATGTTAGCGGGGATTATCACCGTGATCGGGGCACCCTTGATTGGCCGGTTAATGTGGTAATTAGGGGCTGGGCTAGCCCCCGGCAAGGCTTAACGAGCGGCCTGGATCAGGGCCACAATCAGTGGAGAAAGCTCCCCACGTAACGCTGCGCGTTCTGACTGGAATAGGGTAGCGGCATAAAAACGGTGCCCTGGCAGCTCCACCGAGCGGACATCGCCTTCAATGTCATGCCCACTGATGATCAGTGGGTGTTGCTGCAAATCCGCCACAAATTCAGGGTTAACACCAAAGTTACAGTGATAGCCTTCGTGAGTCTCCAGCTTGCCATAGGCGCGGGCGATCAGTGAATTTGGCTGAAACAGGATGGTGCCGGTTTTCTCAACCAGTGAACAACTCAGCGGTGCGATCACCAAGCGGCCCCCGCTATCGGTCTCCGCGTGACCAGCATCGTGCCACCCCATCACATTGCGCGCATATTCCACCACCGCATATTGAAACCCACCGCAAGACCCTAGAAAGGGGATGTTCTGCTCGCGAGCATGGCGGATCGTCATAAAGACCCCGTCATCGTTGCGATAGGGGCTGCCAGGGACTACCCAGATAGCATCGTAACCCTGTAGGGCAGAGACATCGCTCAACGTTTCTGTTGGGAGCCATTGGGATTGGATATCAAGATTCAGGTGTGAAGCGGTAAGTTGGAGAGCGACGGGGATGGCTTGGTGGGCAACGGCTTCGCTGCGGTAATCACCAATCAGAGCAAGACGAACCTGCGTTTTCATCGTTTCTTTTCCTGAGCGGGTAAAAAAGGATGTTATAGCAAGGTGAAAAACGGGTCTGTGAATTTTTCCAAGGAGAGCACAAAATGTTCGAGTGATTGAGAGCGTGCTACGATTGTTTGCCGTACCTGATTTCCGCTCCGTACGGCTCCCTCTCCCTGTGGGAGTGTACAGACCGGGGACATGGTAGACAGGTGTTCAAGGACATGGTGAACACTTTTTAACATCCTTTACCCATGATGATCGACCTATTTCTCAGGTCGATC
>NZ_LXKR01000030.1:0-587 GCF_001692375.1 Serratia sp. 14-2641
GGGGCTGTCACCGTGCAACCTGTTGCCACTGCCGGTGGTCAGAAGAGTACTTTCTCACTGACCTACGCGGCGGTTCCACAGGAAGCCTGCATTACCCTGGCGGTCAAGCTCAGCGCGGCACCCAGTGTTGTGACCACCCTGGTTAACGGCACGTCTACCAACGGGGCGATCGCCGCCAGCGCCATTGGGGCACAGTGCACTGCCGATAAAGGCTCTGTCGGTCAAAACACCCTCACGTTCACCAGCAACACCTAATGCCCGTCCCGCCGGTAACGTCCTGTTGCCGGCTTCCTTCTGGAGTGCATTCTTATGTTGTTTTCCTTTCAACGTGCCTTGTCCTGTCTGGTTCTGGGCGGCGCGTTATTGCTCTCGTTGCCCGCGCAGGCGTTCTGTTTTAACGAGGCGGGCGCCCGCTATAAAGTGGACCCCTTGTTATTGCGTTCCATGGCCATCGTCGAAAGCAGCCTTGACCCTCACGCTATCGGTAAGAATCGCGATAAAAAAGGGCGGATCACCAGCCGCGACTTTGGGCTGATGCAGATCAATGACCGCCATATTCCGGCGCTGCGGTCCCTGGGGATCTTGAG
>NZ_LXKR01000031.1:0-52131 GCF_001692375.1 Serratia sp. 14-2641
TACGTAATGACATGGCAGATCTCTCATTCCACGGCATAAGCAGCTCCACTCAGAAGTACTCATACCTATGTTGTAAGTGTCTACCATGTCCCCGAACAAGTGTTCATGATGTCCTCGGTCTGTACACTCCCAAAGGGAGAGGGGACCGATCGAGTTCGTTGATTTCTCTGTGTAATACCCTGTCTTTACGTCACTTTCCGAAGCGGTACGAGCTAATCAAGGGCTCAGGGCAGCCCCCTCGCCCTTTGGGAGAGGGTTGGGGTGAGGGGAAACAGACGACTTTAGAGCTGGCCTTACAAGGGAATGATCAGAAGGAAGCAGAGATAAGCGCTGGAAAAATGGCAGAGTGCAAAATGGAGGATAAACAGCGCAACGACTTCTGGAGCATATCGGCATCATGCCGTTCTTGCCCCAGATAACCGTCGTTTTATTTCAGGCAGGCGTTACGACGGCAATCAGAGATTGATCGTGCCGAATGAGAAGTCTACGTTATTGAAAGCGGTGATGATTTTGTTGATCAGTTTCATAGTGGCAGTCCCCAGAGAGTCATTGATAGTGTGATTCATGTCACACAAATAGGCTACACTCGGCCGCCAAATCGATCAAGTATTTTGTGATGTATCTCACAAAAATATTAAACCAACGTTTTATTTTAACGTGAGTCGTTTTATCGAGCGGTTTTATCTTGGCAAACCCTACGAAATTTCAACCTGTCTCCTTTTGTCCTTTATGGGCATGCCTGTTGTCGTCAGTTTGAGACATTTAACCTGATGATTTTAATCAATAAAAAAGACTTCTCATTAACCCGTCGTTTTAAGGCGACAGGATCCGTAGAGGGGCAAATCGCAGCGAACAGGAGGGAAAAATCAGAGGGTTAATAGAGATAATTTTAAATCGTTTAAATTCAAAATGATGAGTTAAATTTTTGCCGGTTGACACTGAGGAATCAAAAGTTGGCACGCCAAGTGCAATATCTCTATCGTAGATGCTCATTCCACTTCTTATGTTCGCCTTAGGCCTCATAAACCCAGGAATGATGCAGAGCCGATTTTAGGGTGCCTATTGCCCACCTGAACGATGAAAGGGTTGCTTGCAACGGCTTCATCACACTCCGGGCAAAACGTTGAGTGAGGCACCACCCCAGTTGTCCTAGACCTGATTGCTTCTTTTATACACTTGTCTCGCGGCAAGTGTTTTTTTTTGCCCCAAGGAAAGTTTCAGGAAAAAAAAGGGCCCAGCACGGCATGCTGAGCCCTGACAAGCCAACCGGGGAAGTTACTCGCCGTTTTGCTTGAGCGTTAACATCAGCCCTTCACGGCGCATCTGTGTGGCTTCGTCGCTGCGGTGCAGCTTATCCAACGCATCTGCCAGCCAGGCGTAGTCATAGGCATCTGGCCGCTGTTGCAGTGCTGCATGGAACGCATCACTGGCTTGCTGCCATTCACCGTGCTTCATCAGTAACTGACCCAGTGTGCTGTTAAGCAACGGCGTCGCGCCATGCTGCTTGATCTGTTGGCGTAACGCTTTCTCCAACTGCTCCGGGTTGCCAGACTTGATACGTGGGATCAACAACACCAACCGCTCGTCGTATTGGCGCTTCAGACCGTCCAGCACAATGCTTTGTGCCAGTTCATGGTCATTACACTCAATAAGATGTTCCACCATCGCGACCTGTAGCGGGATTTCGTGGCGAATTTTACGGCTTTGATCTTTCCACCAGCGCTTCAACCCTTCACTGCCTTCATCGGCCATGGCCTGATTCATCAGGCCGATATAGGCCTGCTGCTGTAAAGCTTGTAGCTCTTCTTCGCTGTGCAGGTTGATTTTGCTCATCGAAGGCAGAATTTCCAGCAGTGAGGCATAAGCTCCGGTGCGCAGATAAGCCTGCTCCGCCAACCGCAGCACTTCCGGATGACGTGGTGCCTGGTTCAGCAAGCGATCGACGCCGTGCCGTGCCGCATGGGCTTCACCCTGCGCCAACTGAATACGCACGCGGGTAATGTCTACCGGCAACTGATCGGTATCGGCAGCTTCGGCGGCACGCTCCAGATACTGGTTGGTGCGGAAGCCATCGCCACGTTGCTGTGCAGCTTCCGCTGCCAGCAGGTAGTTCACCACCGGTTGCTCGGCATGATCGGCATTGCGGGTCAGCAGTTTCTCTACCTGCTTGTAATCCCCTTCCGCCAGTTTGATCAGCGCCTCTTTGGTTTGCTTACGGGCGCGGCTACGTTTGCGGCCAAGGAACCAGCCACGGGTGCGCGCGCCAGTGCGGAAGACGCGGCGCAGGATCCATTCGATGACAAACAGCACCAGGAACAGCAGTACTGCCATAATCACCAGACCGGTCACGCTGGTTTCGACGTTGTAATTGTCGGTCTGGATCAGCACATAGCCTTGGTGCCCGGCCAGCATCGGCCCCAGCACCAGGCTGGCAATCAGCACCAGAAACAGGAATAACACGCGTAACATGGCTTATCCCTCCTGGTGAGTGGCAGGGGCCTGGGCCAACAGATTACGTACCCGGGTCTGCATCAGTTTTTCCAGCATCGGCTGGCTTTTCAGCTGGCCCGGCACGTCCATGGAGATCGATTGCTGGCTCAGGTTGTCCAACTCTTCCAGGAATGCCTTGGTAGCCGGATCGGTGGTATCGAAGTAGGCGCGTACCCAGGTCGATACCGTTTCCAGCGACTGTTTATACACTTCGTTCTGATGACGAGGGATCGCCTGTGCGGCAACCAGCAGGCGCGAACGGATATTCTCACGCAGGTAGACATCCTGATTCGGCGCCAGCAGCGGTTCGGCACTGCTATCGCGACGGCGGACGGTAATAAAGTCCGCCATAAAGTTGTGCCAGCTCTTGGTCAGGTTTTGACGCCATTCGCTCAACGAACTGGACAGCTCGCCGTCGTCTTCATCCATTGGCCGTTCGTCACGGTTGTTATCCGCCAGACGCAGGTCGTCGACCTGGTTGGACAGTTGGTTGACCTTCAGGATGATGCCGTCAAAATCGATCTGCGCCACGGCGGAAAGGGTGCCGACATCTTCGGTGATGGCGCGGCGAATATCGATCAGGCTCGGATCGTTCATCTCTGCCAGGCTGGCGTCGGCGCTTTTCAGCAGCGCAGCCGCGGTGGTGACATCCTGATCGCTCCACAGCTTGCGGCCTGCCATTTTCACCAGAAAGTCCGCCTGTGCCAGCAGCCAGGTTTTGGCATCGCTGCCGGAAATGGTGGCAACCTTATCTTGCAGTTCATTGAGCTGACGCACCAGCGAGGTTTGCTCGCGATCGGTGGCCTCCAGCGTTTTCCCCTGCTGTTGCAGCAAGCCTTCCAGCGCGCTCTTTTCCTGCTGCTGGCTCTGCTTAAGCTCTGCCAACTGTTGCTGCAAGGCCTGGTTGGCGGCGATCAATGTCTGAGCCTGCTGGTGCGTGTGATAATAGCCGCCAGCACCCAGAGCGATGACCAGCACGATGGCAATCGCACCCAATACCGGGCCGGTGTTCTTACCTTTCCGGTGGTCAGCGGCTGGCTGCTGGGGGCTCTCAACCGCTGGGTTTGATTCTTCAACCGCGGCGGATGGAGTGTTTTGTTCCGTCATAGTGGCACATCCCATAGTCAGGTTATTGTAGCGCGCGGATCAGCGCGTCATTATCTGCGTTTTCAGCTACCCGAATCGTGCTCCAACCCAGCTCCTGGGCAAGGGTAGCAAGACGTTCACTGACGACTATCAGGCGGCAACGTAACAGCCACGAAGAGCGATAGTAATCAGGAACTAAAGTATAGAGCTGTTGTAACATTTCGCCGCTGGTCACTACCAGCGTATTGATACCGGCACGTTGCCAGTGGGCGCTTTGCTCACTGCCATCATAGTGCACCGGGCTGCGTTGATAACATTCATAATAGCTTACCACTGCACCCCGCTCAGCCAGCGTCTCGCCTAGCAGTTCGCGGCCGCCGTTGCCCCGCATGATCAACGCCCGTTTACCGGTGAGCTGTTGCAACGCGGGCAGCAGCAACAGCATTTCGCTGATTTCACGTTCACGCGGATAGTCTACCGGCAGGCTGCTGATGCGATGCATTGCCAGTGCGGTGGTGCGGCCAATAGCATAATAGGACAACTGGCCAGGCCATTGAAGCCCGGCACGATTGATGACCGAACTGGCATAGCTGACGGCGTGCTGCGATAGGGCAAACACCAAATCGCCCGCCTGCAACTCTGCCAGCCCCTGAGGTAAGCGGACAAGATCGTTACCGGGGGCGAAGTCGATCAGCGGCGCGTGAAAGGCAACCCGGCCAAGTGCGCGCAGGCGGCTCACCAGTTGTTCCCCGGCGGGAGAAGGGCGGGTTACCAGAATAGTCATGCAGGAGGATTTCCCTGATAAACGTCATGCAGGATCTCACGGGCACCGGCAGCCAACAGTTCTTCTGCCAGTTCTACACCCATTTGCTCAGCCTGTGCCGACGGGCCACGGCGTTCACCGCAGACCATCTGACTACCATCAGGGGCACCGACCAGCGCACGTAACCACAGTTCATCGCCTGTCAGCTCGGCATAGCTGCCGATGGGAACCTGGCAGCCCCCTTCCAGCCGGGTGTTCATCGCCCGTTCGGCGCGGACACGGATTTCTGTTTCGCGATGGTTGAGAGGGGCCAGCAAAGCGCGGGTGACGTCATCGTCAAGGCGGCATTCGATACCGACCGCACCCTGGCCGACGGCAGGCAAGGATTCTTCCGCGCTCAGTGGGCAGCGGATACGCTGTTCCAGGCCCAGACGTTTTAACCCGGCCACGGCCAGAATAATGGCGTCGTAATCGCCGTTATCCAGCTTACCCAACCTTGTGCCGACGTTGCCCCGTAGATCGCGCACGATCAGATCCGGGCGACGGCGACGCAGCTGGCATTGACGGCGCAGGCTGGAGGTACCTACCACGCTGCCTAGCGGCAGTTGATCGAGCGAGGCAAAGTTATTGGAGACGAAAGCGTCACGCGGGTCGTCACGTTCACAGATGGTGACCAGCCCCAAGCTGGCGGGGAAGTCGACGGGGACGTCTTTCATTGAGTGCACGGCAATGTCTGCCCGGCCTTCCAGCAGAGCCAGCTCAAGTTCTTTGACGAACAGGCCCTTACCGCCAACCTTGGCCAGCGGCGTATCCAGAATGATGTCGCCGCGCGTGACCATAGGCACCAGTTCCACCTGCAGGCCCGGATGGCTAGCCATCAGGCGCTGCTGAACATAGTGTGCTTGCCATAGGGCAAGTGGGCTCTGACGGGTGGCAATTCGAATAATTTTGTCTAACATGCTGGTTACCGTTTTTATAATTCGCCGTCCATCCTACCACTGAGGATCAAAACTGTCAGTGCAAGAAGCCACAGGCGGAGAAAGGACAACGGAATCAAAGGGGCGTGAGGGGAAGTTGGCGGCAGTTCACACTGCGGGTAAATCATTTATAGAAGCGCTAGGATAAGTGTGTCGCTTTACCTCCTTTACGGTCAATCAGCAAGGTGTTAGATTGATCACGTTTCCAGCAATAAGTCGTCAAAAATTCTTCTAAACTAAAGACGCAGCGGGAATACGGGTTTTTTTCAAGCATCGGGATAATCAGGCGAGACGTCTTGTACCTCTACATCGAGACACTGAAACAAAGACTGGATGCGATCAACCAACTACGTGTCGATCGTGCCCTGGCGGCCATGAAGCCCGCGTTCCAACGGGTCTACAGTCTGCTGCCTACCTTATTGCACCACCATCACCCACTGATGCCGGGCTACCTCAACGGTAACGTTCCCCATGGCATCTGTATCTACACGCCTGATGAAACCCAACAAACTTATCTCAATGATCTAGAAGACAAATGGGGCAGCCCGTTTGAAAAAATGGCCACGGGCGAACTGCCGATTACGGCGCTTTATTCCATGGGCAGCACCTCCTCGATCGGCCAGAGCTGCACCTCGGATCTGGATATCTGGGTCTGCCACCAATCCTGGCTAGACAACGAGGAACGCAGCCGCCTGCAGCAAAAATGCAGCCTGCTGGAGAAATGGGCGGCCTCGATGGGGGTGGAAGTCAGCTTCTTCCTGATCGACGAAAACCGCTTCCGCCACAACGAAAGCGGCAGCCTGGGCGGTGAAGACTGCGGCTCAACCCAACATATTCTGTTGCTCGATGAGTTCTACCGCACAGCCGTACGCCTGGCAGGGAAACGTATCCTGTGGAACATGGTGCCGGGCGAAGAGGAAGCGCATTACGATGAATATGTGCTTTCGCTCTATTCCCAGGGGGTATTAACCCCGAATGAGTGGCTGGATCTTGGCGGATTGAGCACGCTCTCTGCCGAAGAGTACTTCGGTGCCAGCCTGTGGCAGCTGTATAAGAGCATCGATTCGCCCTACAAGGCGGTGCTGAAAACCTTGCTGCTCGAAGCCTATTCATGGGAATACCCGAAAACGCAGTTGCTGGCGATGGGGATCAAGCATCGTCTGCACCAGGGGGAGATCGTCTGCTTCGGCCTCGATGCCTATTGCATGATGCTGGAGCGCGTCACCCACTACCTGACTGAAATCAACGACACCACCCGCCTTGACCTAGTTCGCCGCTGCTTCTATCTGAAGGTCTGCGAGAAGCTGTCGCAATCCAACAACGCCACCATCGGTTGGCGGCGGGAAATCCTCAGCCAACTGGTCAGTGAGTGGGGCTGGGACGAAGAGCGGTTGGAGATCCTCGATAACCGGGCTAACTGGAAGATCGAACGGGTGCGCGAAGCCCATAACGAACTGCTGGATGCGATGATGCAAAGCTATCGCAACCTGATCCGTTTCGCTCGCCGCAACAATCTCAGCGTCAGTGCCAGCCCGCAGGATATCGGAGTGTTGACCCGTAAACTGTACGCGGCCTTTGAGGCACTGCCGGGTAAGGTGACGCTGGTGAACCCGCAAATTTCACCAGACCTGTCAGAAAACGACCTGACCTTTATTCACGTGCCGATTGGCCGCGCCAACCGCACCGGCTGGTACCTGTACAATCAGGCACCGGAGATGAGCTCGATCGTCAGCCATCAGCCGCTGGAATATAACCGCTATCTCAACAAGTTGGTGGCCTGGGCTTACTTCAACGGCCTGCTCACCTCACGCACCCGTTTGCATATCAAGAGCGGTAATATCTGCGACACCGCCAAACTGCAGGAACTGGTTACCGACGTGTCGCACCATTTCCCGCTGCGCTTGGCCGCTCCGACGCCGAAAGCGCTCTACAGCCCGTGCGAAATCCGCCATCTGGCGATTATCGTCAACCTGGAAAACGACCCGACGGCGGCCTTCCGTAATCAGGTGGTGCATTTCGATTTCCGCAAGCTGGACGTGTTCAGCTTTGGCCAACAGCAGCAATGCTTGGTTGGCAGTATCGATCTGCTGTACCGCAACTCATGGAACGAAGTGCGTACCCTGCATTTCAGCGGTGAGCAGTCGGTGCTTGAAGCGTTGAAGACCATTCTGGGCAAGATGCATCAGGATGCTGCACCGCCGGAATCGGTGGAGGTATTCTGCTATAGCCAGCACCTGCGTGGCCTGATCCGTACCCGCATTCAACAACTGGTTTCCGAGTGTATCGAGCTGCGTCTTTCCAGCACTCGCCTGGAGCCGGGCCGGTTTAAAGCGGTGCGTGTGGCCGGGCAAACCTGGGGCCTGTTCTTCGAACGCCTGAGCGTGTCGGTGCAGAAGCTGGAAAACGCCGTGGAGTTCTATGGGGCTATCTCCAACAACAAACTGCATGGTCTGTCGATCAAGGTAGAAACCGATCAGGTGCATTTGCCACCGGTAGTCGATGGTTTTGCCAGTGAGGGGATTATCCAGTTCTTCTTTGAAGACACCACGGATGATAAAGGCTTCAACATTTACATTCTGGATGAGTCGAACCGGGTTGAGGTGTATCACCATTGTGAAGGGAGCAAAGAGGAGTTGGTGCGCGATGTCAGCCGCTTCTATTCCTCCTCACACGATCGCTTTACCTACGGCTCCAGCTTTATCAACTTCAACCTGCCGCAGTTTTATCAGATAGTCCATCTCGATGGGCGCACCCAGGTGATCCCATTCCGCAGCAATGCGTTGTCGAACCTGTGTATCACGGTCGCCGACGGCAATGTCGCACAGCCTCTGAAGCAACAGTTCCAACTGCATTAATGCTTGAGGGCGCAGTATTGCGCCCCATCAGCAGAACTCAGCTAAAGCTGACCGTCTCGCCGGACTGTGTGCTGGCCGCTTCACTCAGTAACTCATAAAATTCCCGGCCGCTGCGATCGCACTGCCAGCTCTCGTCACGATAGTTAAAGTGATAGCCTCCGGCCTTGGTGGCCAGCCACACCTGGTGCAACGGCTCCTGACGGTTGATCACAATCTTGCTGCCGTTTTCGAAGCTTAGCGTCATCACCCCGCCGTTGGTTTCGTAATCGATATCCGCATCACCATCAAAATCGTCCAGGGTCTGTTCAATATTCAGCATCAGTTGGTCGGCCAACTGGTGAAACTCGCTATCGTTCATATTCGATTCCTATTGCTTTTCATGATCCACCTGCGATTATAGTGAGCTTGGACGCATGAATTACAGGCATTAATGCAAATGAAAAAACAACTACGCTATGCGCTGATGGCCGTTTTGCTGGCCGGGCTCTCTGGCTGTGGCCTGAAGGGCCCGCTGTATTTTCCACCGAAGGACAAACCGGCAGAGCAACCGGTAACCAGTGCTGGTACCGTTAGCAAAAACCAACAAGAACCCGCTGGCACTCAGCAGCAACCGTCGATGATCAATCAGTAATGAGCCTTTATGGTGGTTGATGCCACCATAAGTATCAGACGGTACGTCGTCCAGATAGCGGAGTATGATATGCAGTTCTCCAAAATGCACGGTTTAGGCAACGACTTTATGGTGGTCGATGCCGTTACACAGAACGTCTACTTTTCACCTGAGCTGATCCGCCGTCTGGCCGACCGGCATCTGGGCGTGGGTTTTGACCAGATGCTGGTGGTAGAACCGCCGTACGATCCCGAACTCGATTTCCATTACCGTATTTTCAATGCTGACGGCAGTGAAGTGGCCCAGTGCGGTAACGGCGCCCGCTGCTTTGCCCGCTTTGTGCGCTTGAAAGGCTTGACCAACAAGCGTGATATCCGCGTCAGCACCCAGACCGGGCGCATGATCCTGAGCGTCACCGATGATGACCTGGTGTGCGTCAATATGGGCGAGCCGAATTTCGATCCGCAGATTGTACCGTTTCGCGCCACCAAAGCGGAAAAGACCTACATTATGCGCGCGGCGGAACATACGGTGCTGTGCGGCGTAGTCTCAATGGGTAACCCGCACTGTGTGTTGCAGGTGGACGACGTGAAAACTGCCAAGGTGGAGCTGTTGGGACCGGTGCTGGAAGGACACGATCGCTTCCCGGAACGTGCCAACATCGGCTTTATGCAGGTGGTGAGCCGTGAGCACATCAAACTGCGGGTTTATGAGCGCGGTGCCGGTGAAACTCAGGCCTGTGGCAGTGGTGCCTGTGCCGCCGTGGCGGTGGGCATTCAGCAAGAGCTGCTGGCGGAAGAGGTGCATGTCGAACTGCCCGGCGGTAGCCTGCATATCCGCTGGAAAGGGCCAGGAGAGCCGTTATTTATGACCGGCCCGGCCACCCATGTTTATGACGGATTTATTCACTTATGAAGCAGGTTGACGATCGAATAGCCACGGGCGTTGAGCTTGATGATGACTCGGTGATGCAATTTCTGATGCAGAATCCGGACTTCTTTATGCGCAATGCGCGGCTGGTTGAACAGATGCGAGTGCCTCACCCGGTGCGGGGCACGGTATCGTTGGTGGAGTGGCATCTGGCGCGTCAGCGCAACCAAATCACCCAGTTGGAAGAAGAGATCACCTTGCTGATGGAGCAGGCCAGCGCTAACGAATCGCTGTTTGGCAGCCTGCTGCATCTACAGGCCGACCTGGCCACCGCCAGCAGCCTGCAGGATATGCTCAACCGCTTACAGCGTTGGGCGCGCGGGTTTGGGTTGGCAGGGGCGAATATCCGCCTGTTTGCCGATCGCTGGAATATTGGCGCACCGTCGGACTTCACCCATCTTGGCCTGGCGCGCTCGGCGTTTGAGCCGCTGCGAATTCAACGCCTGGGGGATCGCTATCACTACCTCGGCAACCTTAATGGCCCCGAACTGCTGCTGTTGTTGCCGCAGGCCAAACAGGTTGGCTCCGTGGCGCTGTCGTTGTTGGGGGAGCAGGGCGATCTCGGCATGGTGATCTTCAGCAGCCGCGATACTCAACATTATCAACAGGGGATGGGCACCGTGATGCTCGGCCAACTGGCGCGTATGTTGCCAAAACTGTTGGAACGCTGGATAGAACGCGCATGACCGGCGTAGCGGCCAACCTGCAACCGCTGGTGGACGCTTTCCTGCGTTATTTAAAGGTGGAGAGGCAACTCAGCCCACTGACTCAGATCAGCTATTCGCGCCAGTTGCAGGCATTGATCGCCATGGCAGGCGAACTGGGCATCAGTGAATGGCCGATGCTGGATGCCGCCAGAGTGCGTCAGTTGGCAGCCCGCAGTAAGCGCGCCGGGTTACAGTCTTCAAGCCTGGCGTTGCGCCTTTCTGCATTACGCAGTTTTCTGGACTGGCTGGTCGGCCAGGGCGTGATAAGCGCCAACCCTGCCAAAGGCATCCGCACACCGCGCAGTGGCCGTCATTTGCCGAAGAATATCGACGTCGATGAAATGAACCAGCTGCTGAACATCGATCTTAACGATCCGCTGGCGGTTCGCGATCGCGCAATGCTGGAAGTGATGTACGGGGCCGGGCTGCGTCTGGCCGAGCTGGTGGGGCTGGATTGCCGCCATGTCGATCTGGGCGGCGGTGAGATCTGGGTGCTGGGGAAAGGCAGCAAAGAACGCAAATTGCCGATAGGCCGTACGGCGGTCACCTGGCTGGAACACTGGCTGGCGCTGCGCGATCTGTTCGCGCCGCAGGATGATGCCATGTTCCTCTCCAATCAGGGCAAGCGCATCTCGGCGCGCAACGTACAGAAACGTTTTGCCGAGTGGGGCGTCAAGCAGGGCGTCAACAGCCATATCCATCCGCACAAGCTGCGCCACTCCTTTGCCACCCATATGCTGGAATCGAGCGGCGATCTGCGCGCGGTGCAGGAGTTGCTGGGGCACGCCAACCTGACCACCACGCAAATTTATACCCACCTCGACTTTCAACATCTGGCGAACGTGTACGATGCCGCGCATCCACGCGCCAAACGAGGGAAATCCTGATGCACTTTTACCGTCCGTTACGCCCGCTGGCCGCACTGACTTTCGATCTGGACGATACGCTGTATGACAACCGTCCGGTGATCAAGCAGACCGAGCATGAGTCGGTGGCCTTTTTGCAGAACTACCATCCGGGATTGAGCCACTTCCAGTCGGCGGACTTCCACCGTTTACGGCAGGAACTGCGTGAACAGGATCCGGAGATTTACCACGACGTTACTCAATGGCGCTGGCGGGCGGTCCACCTGGCGTTGAGCCGTCAGGGGCTGCGCGATGCTGAAGCGTCCATCGGTGCGGATGCCGCCATGCAGAACTTTGCCCTTTGGCGTAGCCGGATCGATGTTCCGGAAGCCACTCACGCTACCTTGCGGGCGCTGGGGCAACGTTATCCGCTGGTGGCGATCACCAATGGCAATGCCGATCCGGCCCAGTGCGGCTTGGAGCAATACTTCGAGTTTGTACTGCGCTCCGGGCCAGATGGGCGCGCCAAGCCGTATCAGGATATGTATCAACTGGCGGTCGAAAGGTTGGGCGTGGCGCCAGAACACATTCTGCACGTCGGGGATGACCTGACCACCGACGTTGCTGGGGCGCTGCGTTCGGGCCTGCAAGCCTGCTGGATCAACGACCGTCAGCGCAGCCTGATGCAGGTGGCTGACAGCCGTCTGCTACCACATATTGAGATTTCGCAGTTGGCATCGCTGACAGCATTGTTATAATCCCAGCAGAACTCTGTATAAATTCCCAGTGGAAAGCGCGTGGAAGCGGGTTTTCCCTTTACCAATCAATGGTGCCTATGGACGTTTCCGACCTGCTCGACAGCATGAATGATAAACAACGCGAAGCCGTGGCTGCGCCACGCAGCAACCTGTTGGTGCTGGCCGGTGCAGGCAGCGGCAAGACCCGGGTGCTGGTGCATCGCATTGCCTGGCTACTGGCGGTGGAGAACTGCTCGCCGTACTCCATCATGGCGGTGACTTTCACCAACAAGGCGGCAGCAGAGATGCGCCACCGTATCGAACACCTGATTGGCACCAGCCAGGGCGGCATGTGGATCGGCACCTTCCACGGCTTGGCACACCGCCTGCTGCGCGCTCATCATATGGACGCCAACCTGCCGCAGGACTTCCAGATCCTGGATAGTGAAGATCAGCTGCGCCTGCTGAAACGCATCGTGCGGGCGCTGAACATTGACGAGAAGCAATGGCCGCCGCGCCAGGCGATGTGGTACATCAACGGCAAGAAGGACGACGGCCTGCGCCCGCAGCATATCGAAAGCTACGGTAACCCGGTGGAAGCCACCTGGCTGCGGATCTATCAGGCTTATCAAGAGGCTTGCGATCGTGCAGGGCTGGTCGATTTTGCCGAATTGCTGTTGCGCGCCCATGAGCTGTGGCTGAACAAGCCGCATATCCTCAATCATTATCGTGAGCGCTTCACCAATATCCTGGTGGACGAATTCCAGGACACCAACCGCATCCAGTACGCCTGGATCCACATGCTGGCCGGGGGCAAGGCCAACGTGATGATCGTGGGGGATGATGACCAGTCGATCTACGGCTGGCGTGGTGCACAGGTGGAAAACATCCAGCGTTTCCTGAAGGATTTCCCCGGTGCGGAAACGGTGCGTCTGGAGCAGAACTACCGCTCGACCAGCACCATCCTGAAGGCTGCCAACACCCTGATCGCCAATAACGACGGGCGCATGGGCAAAAACCTGTGGACCGAAGGGGCCGAAGGCGAGCCGATCTCGATTTACTGCGCATTCAACGAACTGGATGAAGCCCGCTTTGTGGTTAACCGCATCAAGGCCTGGCAGGACAACGGCGGCGCGCTGAACGACTGTGCCATCCTGTATCGCAGCAACGCCCAATCGCGCGTGCTGGAAGAGGCATTGTTGCAAACTGCCATGCCATACCGCATTTACGGTGGCATGCGCTTCTTCGAACGTCAGGAGATCAAGGATGCTCTGGCCTATCTGCGGCTGATCGCCAACCGTAACGATGATGCAGCCTTTGAGCGCGTCGTGAATACCCCAACGCGTGGCATTGGCGATCGTACCCTAGACGTAGTGCGCCAGGCGGCACGAGACCGCCAGCTGACGCTGTGGCAGGCTACGCGTGCGCTGCTGCAAGATAAGGTGCTGGCGGGCCGTGCAGCGTCCTCCCTGCAGCGTTTTCTGGAGTTGGTGGACTCATTGGCCCACGAAACCGCCGAAATGCCGTTGCATGTGCAAACCGACCGGGTGATCCGCGATTCCGGGCTGTTCATCATGTATGAGCAGGAAAAGGGCGAGAAGGGTCAGGCGCGTATCGAAAACCTTGAGGAACTGGTCACGGCCACGCGCCAATACAGCTACCAGGATGAAGATCAGGATCTGATGCCGTTGCAGGCCTTCCTGTCCCATGCCGCGCTGGAAGCGGGAGAAGGGCAGGCAGATGCTTATCAGGACGCGGTTCAACTGATGACCCTGCACTCGGCCAAAGGGTTGGAGTTCCGCCAGGTATTTATCGTCGGCATGGAAGAGGGCATGTTCCCAAGCCAGATGTCGCTGGATGAAGGTGGCCGCCTGGAAGAGGAACGCCGTCTGGCCTATGTTGGCCTGACCCGTGCGATGCAAAAGCTGACGCTGACCTATGCGGAAACCCGCCGCCTGTATGGTAAAGAGGTGTATCACCGGCCATCACGCTTTATCGGTGAGATCCCGGAAGACTGCGTGGAAGAGGTGCGCCTGCGGGCTAGCGTTTCCCGCTCGGTAAGCCACCGCCGGATGGGGACGCCGATCAGTGAAAACGACACTGGTTACAAGCTTGGGCAGCGCGTGCGCCATGCCAAGTTTGGCGAGGGCACCATCGTCAACCTGGAAGGCAGCGGTGAACACAGCCGGTTGCAGATCGCGTTTCAGGGTGAAGGCATCAAGTGGCTGGTAGCAGCTTACGCCAAGCTGGAAACGGTATAACATCCCCTCACCCCAACCCTCTTCCACAGGGAGAGGGCGCTCAAAGTCCCTGCTCTGTTGGAAGCAAGAAGATAATCTCAGCAAAAATTGAGTTTATCTTCACCTGAGGTGAGTCAACAAAAGTACATGATGTATCACCGTTTTTTTAGGCCAACTCGATCGGTCCCCTGTGGGAGAAGGTGAGGGGGCGATATTTAGTGAGCGAAACGGTCACCCACCTTTGCAGTGGCATACCAGCGCATCACCGCTTCGATCCCCTCGCCACCTTCCGGTGGAGCCCAATGCATACAATCGTCTTCACCGAGCGCCTGATAAGGGCCCTGCTTCACTTCAAACACCACGCCACCCGGATCGACAGATAGCACGGCATGCCAGGTAAACGCCGGCATCTCCAGCACCTTGGTTTCTTCGCCTAGCAGGGTGCGTTGGGTGACCACGCCTTCGTCATTGAACTGCAGCACCACGAAACGGCCACGCAGCGGGGTGAGTAACTCCCAGGTCTGCGGGTGGCGGTGTGGGCGAATATAGGTGCCGGGCTCCATGGCAATGGCCAGGCGTTGCACTGGATCGCTCAGCTCTTCATGTAAGGTACGGTGGGCACGCAGGCGTGGAAGTGTAGCTGCCTGTTCACTCATGGTCGTCAGGTCGTGGGCGGTAATCTGTTTCATGTCGTCAATCCGCAATATTTCTGTGCGCTAATCTTAGCAAGATTCGTGGCTGCGGTCAGAGATCGCGACGCGGTTTTCCATCAGGCATGGTCAAGGTTGCGGGAGTGTTACAAACTGGCCGCGAGCGTGCTGAATTGTTGCGCGATTATCCACCCTAACCGGTTGACAGGCTTTTTCTTCTCGGCGTAACATGCGCGCACGAATATCAATGAGGACACACGCCTTGGACACACCCAGTAGATACTGGCTCACAGACCTGGACACCAGGTACAACTTCTAAGGCTATCCCATTGCGCTGATACCCTTCGTGGTTGTCGGCGACCCTCCCCAGCGTCGCTCCGAGTCAGATCTCTTCATGGTCTGGAACGAGCCGGTATTGCATACTTCCCTCGCTTTCTGTGCTTCAATGCGTTGTCTACCCCGTTACCATTAGGGAGTTTTGGCACATGCTAAGCGCTTTTAAATTAGATAACAGCCGCTTATCCCGTCTGGAGTTGGATGACTCAGATGATTTGACCTCGTCGCTGTGGGTTGACCTGGTCGAGCCGGAGGAGGGCGAACGCGAGCGCGTGCAAAATGAGTTGGGCCAAAGCCTGGCGACACGCCCCGAACTGGATGATATCGAAGCCTCGGCCCGTTTCTTCGAAGACGATGACGGCCTGCATATCCACTCCTTTTTTTACTACGAAGACGCCGAGGATCACGCGGGCAACTCTACCGTGGCTTTCACCATCCGCGATGGCCGCCTGTATACCCTGCGTGAACGCGAACTGCCCGCTTTCCGGCTTTATCGGATGCGTGCGCGCAGCATAAGAATGGTGGACGGCAACGCCTACGAGCTGCTGCTGGATCTGTTTGAAACCAAAATTGAGCAGTTGGCCGACGAGATAGAAAACGTCTACAGCGATCTGGAAAAGCTCAGCCGGGTGATTATGGAAGGGCACCAGGGCGACGAATATGATGAAGCGCTGTCCACGCTGGCGGAGCTGGAAGATATTGGCTGGAAGGTACGCCTGTGTCTGATGGATACCCAACGCGCGCTGAATTTCCTGGTGCGCAAGGCGCGTTTGCCAACCAGCCAGTTGGAACAGGCGCGGGAAGTGCTGCGCGATATCGAATCCCTGCTGCCGCATAACGAATCGCTGTTCCAGAAGGTCAACTTCCTGATGCAGGCGGCGATGGGCTTTATCAATATTGAACAGAACCGCATCATCAAGATCTTCTCGGTGGTATCGGTGGTGTTCCTGCCACCGACGCTGGTGGCCTCAAGCTATGGGATGAACTTTGAGTTTATGCCTGAGCTGCGTTGGTCGTTCGGCTACCCGGGGGCGATTGCACTGATGATCGTGGCGGGGCTGGCACCTTATCTCTACTTCAAACGCAAGAACTGGCTTTAAATCCGGCTCTCGTACGCTTCGGGTGGTGGCCTACACCACCGCCCCATTTTATCTTCAATGATCCCCTCTTTCGCCCGTTAAACCGGGGTAGAATATCCCCACTGCTTATCGGCTCGTAAGGCATGCGTCTTAATGGAGAAGTTCCCGCGCGTCATTCAATGGCTGATCCTGCTGCTGGCTTCGCTGGTGTTGGGGTTTGGTCTACAGGCCTTCCATATTCCTGCCGCCTTGCTGCTGGGGCCGATGATTGTCGGCGTCGCGATGGGGCTGCTCGGCGCTTCGGTGCGCATCCCTGGCCCCTTATTTATTGCGGCACAGGCAATCTTGGGCTGCATGATTGCCCAAAGCCTTTCGCCCAATATTCTTACCCCCTTGTTGGATGACTGGCCGCTGGTGCTGTTGGTGCTGATCGCGACGCTGTTGGCGAGCGGCGTTTCCGGCTGGTGCCTGGTGCGTTTCAGTGGTCTGCCCGGCCCTACCGGTGCCTGGGGATCTTCCCCTGGCGGCGCATCGGCGATGGTAGCGATGGCGGGAGATTTCGGTGCAGATGTGCGGCTGGTGGCGTTTATGCAGTATCTTCGCGTGCTGTTTGTCGCGACGGCAGCAGCGGTCGTGGCGCGTATCGGCCTGGGAGATGAAGCTGGGCATGGGAGCGCCGCTCTGGAGTGGTTCCCCGCCCTCGACTGGCGCTTTGCCGGTACTTTGGCCGTAGCCGTTATTGGCTCCTGGTTAGGACCACGCCTGCGCATTCCTTCCGGTGCGCTAATGTTGCCAATGATCGCGGGGGCGGCATTACATTCTACCGGCACCATGACGTTACAGGTGCCCGAATGGCTGCTGGCGCTGGCCTACACGCTGATTGGCTGGAGCGTCGGGCTGCGTTTTACCCGGGCCATCTTCCTGCTGGCGTTGCGCACCTTGCCGCAGATGGTGGTATCGATTGTCGCGCTGATGCTGTTTTGCGGTGGGCTGGGGTGGATGTTGACCCAGTTCCTGCCGGTCGATCTGCTGACGGCCTATCTGGCCACCAGCCCAGGTGGATTGGATACCGTGGCGATCATCGCCGCAGGCAGCCGGGTTGATATGACCTTTGTGATGGCGATGCAGACGCTGCGGCTGTTTACTATTTTGCTGACCGGCCCGGCGATGGCCAGATTCATCTCTAACCACGCCCAGCCAGTGCAATCAACGTAGCTTTCGTTGCTGGTATAAGGCATCCAACAGGAACAACACCAACGCCGCCCAGATGAAGCCAAAGGTCACCAGCTTATCCTGGCCGATGGTCTCACCGTAGAAGGTGACCGCCAGCAGGAACATCAGCGTTGGCCCCAGATATTGGAAGAACCCGAGCGTAGACAGGCGCAGGCGGGTGGCCGCTGCGGTAAAGAACAGCAGTGGAACGGTGGTGACCACTCCGGCGGCAACCAGCAGTAAATTCAGCGACCAGGGGTTGGCACTCAGATGGCTGGTTGGGCTATCGGCAATCAGGAATAGGTAGATGGCGGCCACCGGTAGCAGCCACAGGGTTTCGATCAGCATGCCGGTTTGTGCATCAATGGCAATCTTCTTGCGCAGCAGGCCGTAGAAGGCAAAGCTGAAGGCCAGGCCAAGCCCGATGATCGGCAGCGAACCAAACTGCCACAGCTGCACCAGCACTCCGGTAAAGGCCAAGGCTACGGCCACCCATTGCATACGGCGGAAACGCTCTCCCAGGAACAGCATCCCCAGCAGCACGTTCACCAGCGGATTGATGAAATAGCCCAGGCTGGCCTCCAGCATATGGTGGTTATTCACCGCCCAGATAAACAGCAGCCAGTTCCCTCCCACCAGCAGCGCGGTAACGGCCAGCAGCAGTAGCCGCTTGCGGTTTTTACAGGCGGCCCGCACCTGCGGCCAGTTGCGGCCCAATGACACCAGCCCCAGCATAAAGAAGAACGACCAGATCACCCGGTGGGTGAGGATTTCATCGGCAGGGACTTGTTGGATCAGCTTGAAATAGGCGGGGGCGATACCCCAAATAAAATAGGCGGCCAGAGCAAAGAAAATGCCCTGCCGCGTTTGTTGTGCGTCCATGACGGTTACCGGGTGGGAAAGGGAGATGCGGTGATTTTACTGAAGATAACCGGCCGTGTCCCACAATTGTGTGGTTTATAGATCACAACCGGCTGGCACCGTTAGCCCACCAGGTAGGTGGCAGTGGCGCTGGCGATATGTAAGCCATCGTGGTTGTGCAGCTCAACGCGGGCTACCGCCACTTTATTACCGCTGCGCAGTACGCTGGCGGACGCAACAAAATGCTCACCACGGCCTGGGCGCAGATAGTCGACGCGCAGATCGATCGTCCCCATGCGCGATAGACGGGCCGCCAGCTCTTCTTCAATCAGCGGATCCTGGCGCATCAGCACGCTGCCCACGCACGCTAGCCCGGCGGCAACATCCAGTACGGATGCGATCACGCCGCCATGCAGGATTTTCTGGGCGGCATTGCCCACCAGTTTAGGCTGGTTGGTAAAGCTCAGTTCAACGAAGTCGTCCTCAAAGCGGCGTAGCTCCAGCCCCAACTCACGGTTAAACGGCATGTGGTAGACGAAGATTTCGCCTATTTTCTGGCGGGCGGCCTCGAGGGTCAAAGTTGTGTGTGACATAGTTCCTTTCTTCATGTGAGTTTTGCCAGCCGATGTACTGGTCAGTCCAGGTTAATGACTTGTGGATTTTATGCTTATCTTTTGTTGCTTTCCAGGCCTGACAGATAAATGTATTCACTAGTGCGGTAAATCCTGCAATGTGTGTAAAATGACCTGCTTTTATTTCTGGGTTTTTCCTTATCTTTCGAGAGTGAACTAAATTATGCGCGTTCTGTCTGGGATTGTGATGGCGATGCTGTTTACGCCAGTAGTGGTGCAGGCCGATGAGGCCACCGAGCAAAAAAATCTGAATAAACCGGCGGTTCGTGGCAGCATCATCGGCAACATGCTGCAACACTATGATAATCCGTTCACTCTGTATCCTTATGAAACGAACTACCTGATCTATACCGACACCAGCGATCTGAACAAAGAAGCGATCGAATCCTATAGCTGGGCGGAAAATGCCCGCAAGGATGAGGTGAAGTTCCAGCTCAGCCTGGCTTTCCCGATCTGGCGTGGCATTGCTGGCGAAAACTCGGTCCTGGGGGCGTCTTACACCCAGCGGTCCTGGTGGCAGCTTTCCAACCATGACGAATCCTCACCGTTTCGTGAAACCAACTACGAACCGCAAATTTTTGTCGGCTGGGCCACGGCGTATAAGTTTGCCGGCTGGACGCTGCGTGATATCGAAGTGGGGCTGAACCATGAGTCCAATGGCCGTGAAGATCCTACCTCACGTAGCTGGAACCGTGGTTATGCACGCCTGATGGCGCAGAACGGCGACTGGCAGGTCGAGGTCAAACCCTGGTTCCGCTTCTCGGAAAGAGACAGCAGCGACGATAACCCGGATATCACCAAGTATATGGGCTATTACCGCCTGACGGTGGGTTATGCCTTGGGGGAAAGCGTGTTCAGTGCAGAAGGCCAATACAACTGGAATAGCGGATATGGCGGCGCGCAGTTGGGCTGGAGCTACCCAATTACCAGCCATGTGCGTTTCTACACCCAGGTGTTCAGCGGCTATGGCGAATCGATGATTGATTACAACTTCAAGCAGACACGGCTGGGTGTTGGTGTCATGCTTAACGATATTATGTAGTTTAGGTAATAACGGTGTCAGTCAGGCACCGTGATAGCGATAAATGGGGAAGTGTGTGTCAACCGCAGCAGTGATAAACAGAGAGTTGCTGGCAGAGCAGGTATTACGCGATACCTTCGGCTACCAGCAGTTCCGTCCGGGTCAACAAACGATTATCAACGCAATTATCGGCGGCCAGGATTGCCTGGTGGTGATGCCGACCGGCGGAGGTAAATCGCTGTGCTATCAAATCCCGGCGCTGGTGATGGATGGACTGACGCTGGTGGTATCCCCACTGATTTCCTTGATGAAAGATCAGGTCGATCAGCTCTTGGCCTATGGTGTTTCCGCCGCCTGCTATAACTCGACGCAAACGCGGGAGCAGCAGTTGGAGGTGATGGCGGGCTGTCGCAGCGGCCAGATCAAGATGCTGTATATCGCCCCCGAACGGCTGATGATGGACAGCTTCCTCGAACTGTTGGATCACTGTCCGCCGGTGATGCTCGCGGTGGATGAGGCACACTGTATTTCCCAGTGGGGCCACGACTTCCGCCCGGAATACCGTGCACTGGGCCAACTGAAGCAACGTTTCCCGACCATGCCGGTAGTGGCATTGACGGCCACGGCCGATGAAGCCACGCGGGGAGATATTGTGCGTTTGTTGGCGCTAGACGAGCCGCTGATCCAGATCAGCAGCTTCGACCGGCCCAATATCCGCTACACGCTGGTGGAGAAGTTTAAACCGCTCGACCAACTTTGGCGCTTCGTGCAGGACCAGCGCGGTAAAAGCGGCATTATTTACTGCAATAGCCGCGCCAAGGTGGAAGACACCACCGCGCGTCTGCAAAGCCGTGGATTGAGCGTTGGGGCCTATCACGCAGGGCTGGACAACGAACGTCGCTCCCAGGTGCAGGAAGCTTTCCAGCGTGATGATTTACAGGTGGTGGTCGCCACCGTAGCCTTCGGCATGGGCATCAACAAACCCAACGTGCGTTTTGTGGTGCACTTCGATATTCCGCGCAACATCGAGTCCTATTATCAGGAGACTGGCCGCGCAGGGCGTGATGGCCTGCCAGCGGAAGCGATCCTGCTGTATGACCCGGCGGATATGGCCTGGTTACGCCGTTGCCTGGAAGAGAAACCGGCGGGGCAGCAGTTGGATATCGAACGCCATAAGCTCAACGCGATGGGAGCATTTGCCGAAGCGCAAACCTGTCGCCGCCTGGTGCTGTTGAACTACTTCGGTGAAGGCAAGCAGCAGGCCTGTGGCAACTGCGATATCTGCCTTGACCCGCCCAAGCGTTATGACGGCCTGGAGGATGCCCGCAAGGCACTGTCGGCGATTGGCCGCGTTGGGCAACGTTTCGGCATTGGCTATGTGGTGGAGGTGCTACGCGGCTCCAATAACCAGCGTATCCGGGAGTTTGGTCACGAAAAGCTGCCGGTGTACGGCATTGGCCGCGATCAGACCACCGAACACTGGACCAGCGTGCTGCGCCAACTGATCCATCTGGGCTTTATCACCCAGAACATTGCGATGCATTCGGCGCTGCAACTGACCGAGGCCGCGCGCCCGGTGCTGCGTGGCGAAGTGGTGCTACAGCTGGCGGTGCCGCGTATCCAGAGCTTCAAGGTACGCAGCAGCGCCAATCAGAAATCCTACGGCGGCAATTACGATCGCAAGCTGTTTGCCAAACTGCGCAAGCTGCGTAAATCGATTGCCGACGAAGAGAACATCCCACCGTACGTGGTGTTCAACGACGCAACCCTGCTGGAGATGGCCGAACAGATGCCGATCAGGGCCAGCGAGTTGTTGAGCGTCAACGGCGTGGGGCAGCGTAAGCTGGAACGTTTTGGTGCGCCATTTATGGCGATGATCCGCGCTCACCTCGACGGTGACGACGAATAAGGATAATCAATCATGCTGATGTTGTTTTTAACGGTGGCGATGGTGCATTTGATTGCGCTGATGAGCCCAGGGCCGGACTTCTTTTTTGTATCGCAAACCGCAGCCAGCCGTTCCCGTCGCGAGGCGATGATGGGCGTGGTGGGGATCTCCCTTGGCGTCATGGTCTGGGCCGGTGTGGCGCTGCTGGGGCTGAACCTGATCCTGCAAAAGATGGCCTGGCTGCACCAGATCATCATGGTGGGCGGTGGCCTGTATCTGTGCTGGATGGGCTGGCAACTGCTGCGTTCCGCCCGTAGCCAGAATGCGCAAACTGCTCCGGCAGAAGAGGTGAAGGTGGCGTTACCCAAGCCGGGCCGCAGCTTTATCCGTGGCTTGCTCACCAACCTTTCCAATCCCAAGGCCGTTATCTACTTTGGTAGTGTGTTCTCGCTGTTTGTCGGTGAGGATGTTGGTGCCGGAGCGCGCTGGGGATTGTTTGCTTTGATCACGGGTGAAACCTTTATCTGGTTTACCCTGGTGGCGATCATCTTCGCGTTACCCGCCATGCGCCGGGGCTATCAGCGGATGGCGAAATGGATCGACGGCTTGGCCGGGGTGTTGTTCACCGGTTTTGGCCTGCACCTGATTTTTACCCGTTAATAATCGTCGGGCCGAACGCTTCGGCCCAATCGTTCATGCCTTTCTTGCCGTTGCCAGTAATCCCGCCACCAGAATAAACAGCGAGCCAAAAATCCGGTTCAGCAGCTGCATTTGGCGCGGGGTCTTTAACCAACCGGCAATGCGCGTGGCCAGCGTGGCGTAACCAATCATCACCAGGATATCGATCACCACCGTGGTGACGCCGAGAATGACATACTGCTCGGCCTGGGGCTGGTTGGGCATGATGAACTGCGGGAACAGAGCTGCCAGAAACACGATGCTCTTGGGGTTGGTCAGATTTACCAGGACGGCGCGGCGAAACAGGCGGCGGCGTGGCATGGTGCCTGCCAGAGTGTGCAGATCCAACGCGCCTGCGGCGCGCCACTGCTGGATACCCAGCCACACCAGATAGGCCGCACCAAACCATTTCAGTAGTTCAAAGGCCAGCAGCGACTGGGAAACCACTGCGCCGAGGCCAATCCCCACCAGCACGATATGGATACTCAGGCCTACCTGTAGACCCGCAATCGACGCTGCCGCTCCGCGATAGCCGTGGCTGATGCCGGTACTCATGGTGTTGATGGCACCGGAACCGGGGGAAAGACTGAGAATAAGGGTTGTCAGCAGATAGGTTAACCACCAGTCTAAGGTCATCGCAATGCTCCCTGAATACACCAATTTGTCACCAATTTGTGCCACAATACGCTAGTATGATTTCCCGTGCCAGAGATCACATTTACCTCTCTGAACATCCCGTTAAAAGGTAGGCCATGTCGTCATTCACCCTTGATCCCGCGCAATGGTTAAACCGTGAAAAGCAGTTCTCTGCCTTCGCGACTGGGCCACTGCTGGATTTTTGGCGGCGACGTGAGGAAGGGGAGTTCACCGGCGTCGGGGGCGTACCGATCCGCTTTGTGCGTTTTGCTTCCCCGCTGCACCAGCGGGTAGTGGTGATCAGCCCGGGGCGCATCGAAAGCTATATCAAGTACCCGGAAGTGGCGTACGATCTGTTTCACAGCGGTTATGACGTGATGATCATCGATCATCGTGGTCAAGGGTTGTCCGGGCGGATGCTGGCAGATACGCACCGGGGGCATGTGGTAAACTTTGCCGACTACGTGGACGATTTTGCCCAGTTTTACCATCAGCAGGTCAAACCCTTGGGTTACCGGCAGCACGTCGCGCTGGCACACTCGATGGGGGGCGCGATACTGGCGCAGTTCCTGGCGCGTGAGCCACAGGCGTTTTCCGCCGTTGCACTCTGCGCACCGATGTTGGGCATTTATCTGCCGATGCCGGGCTGGATGGCCAACGGTATTTTGAACTGGACGGAAAAGCGCCCAGGGCTGCGTGACTATTACGCAGTTGGTACCGGGCATTGGCGGCCCTTGCCCTTTGTGGTCAATACGCTGACCCACAGCCGCGAGCGTTATCGCCGCAACCTGCGTTATTACGCCGATCATCCCGAGCTGCGGGTAGGTGGGCCAACCTATCACTGGGTCAAGGAAAGTATTCAGGCCGGGCAGCAGATCATTGCCCAGGCTGCTAACATCACTACGCCGATTTTATTATTGCAGGCCGGTGAGGATCGGGTGGTAGACAACCGTTCCCAGCGCGCTTTTTGTCAGGCACTGTCAGACGCGGGGCACCCTTGTGAAGGGGGAAAACCGTGGGTTATCAAAGGCGCTCGCCATGAGATCCTGTTCGAACGGGACGCGATGCGCGCCGAGGCACTGAACGCAATCCTGCGATTCTTTGCTCAGCACTTAGGCGGTACTGCTGCCGCCGAAAATTCCACTAGAGGTTAGAACATATCGCTATGTATCACGTCGTTGCTTCCGATTTAGATGGCACTCTGCTGTCCCCTGAGCACACCCTGACACCGTACGCCAAAGAAACGCTGCAGCTGCTGACGCAGCAGGGCGTGCACTTTGTTTTTGCTACCGGCCGCCACCATATCGACGTTTCCCAGATCCGCGATAATCTCGGCATCAGTGCTTTTATGATCACCTCCAACGGTGCGCGGGTACATAACACCGCCGGTGAGCTGATCTTCAGCCACAACCTGGATGAAGATATCGCCCGCGATCTGTACAACATGATGCACGATAACCAGGAAATCCTGACCAACGTCTACCGCAACGACGACTGGTTCATGAACCGTGAAAGCCCGGAGCAGGAAGAATTTTTCCAGGAATCGATCTTTAAATATGAGCTGTTTGAGCCGGGCTTGCTGGAAACCGATGGCGTGTGCAAGGTGTACTTCACCTGCGACGATCATGAAAAACTGCTGCCGCTGGAAGATGCCATCAACGCGCGCTGGGGCGATCGGGTCAACGTCAGCTTCTCGTTCCCAACCTGCCTGGAGGTGATGGCCGGTGGCGTCTCGAAAGGTCATGCGTTGGAAGAAGTCGCCAAGATCATCGGCTATTCGCTTAAAGAGTGCATCGCCTTTGGCGACGGCATGAACGATCTGGAAATGCTGTCGATGGCGGGGAAAGGCTGCATCATGCAGGATGCCCAGCAACGTCTGAAAGACAAGTTGCCGGAGCTCGAAGTGATTGGCTCCAACGTTGACGACGCCGTGCCTCATTACCTGCGTAAAATGTACTCGATTTAACTGATTGGGGCGCAGTCTTCACCGGCTGCGCCACCGAGCGACCTGGCTCACAATTCATCAATAGTAGGCATTCCGTGCCACACCATGATTTATCGTTGGGTTCCGTGCTATGCACCTGAGATGGAAAAACGTCTGCGTTGGTACGGGCGTCAGCCGACAGATCTGTGCTGGCTGTTGATAGCCACGGCACATCATTACAGATAAAGCATGGCCTATGGCAGAGCACTCGCGTTATTGAACCAGGAAGGCAAATGCCCGCCAGACGTAGTGCACCGTCAGGTGAACGACGTCTTCAGTCTCTAAGGGGGTAGCCTAAGGGAACTGTTTTTCCTAACCCGAATTAAATCATCTGGCTGAAGTTCATTTGAGCCATCAGTTTGTAATTGTCAGCATAATCTACCGGGATTGCCACTACCACCGGCCCCTGAATTTCCATAGCCTTACGCAACATAGGCCGCAACTCCTCCACTGATTGCACCGCAAACCCGACCGCACCGCATGCCTCTGCATAGGCTTTGAAATCAATCGGGCCAAACTCTACACCAGACTTGCGTTGATATTTACTCACCTCCTGCATTTCCACCATGTTGTAGGCATTATCCACCCAAATCACATGCACAATATTGGCTTTCAGCCGCACCGCAGTTTCCAACTCCATGCTCGACTGCATAAATCCCCCATCGCCGGAGATGGATAACACTTTGTCTCCCGGCCGGACCAGCGCCGCACCAATGGCCCACGGCAGGGCAACCCCCATGGTCTGCTGGCCATTGGAGATCAGGAGTTGGCGGGCGCGGAAGCTATACAGATAGCGAGCGATCCAGATATGGAAGCTCCCCATATCCACACATAGCGTCACGTCATCGCTGACGATATCCTGCAGTTCCTTGACGATGCGCAACGGATGAATCGGCATACCGCCACGGCGTGCAGCACGCTCTGCCAGCTCCGCGCGCTGCAGGCCGAGATCGGATAAGATCAGTTCCACCTCGGCAGGCATACCGATCACATTGCTGAAACCTTCGGTCAGCAAATTGATAGTGGCGTTGATATTACCGACCAGCTCCACATCTGGGCGGTAACAGGTATCAATTTCGGCCGGTTGTACATCGATATGTACCAGCATCAACCGCCTTTGGCTGTTCCACATGCAGGGGTCGTATTCGATCGGGCTATAACCCACACTGACCACCAGATCGGCTTTTTGCAACAGTTGGTCGGCAGGCTGATTGTTGAATAATCCGACACGGCCAGCAAAGCGGGAAAAATCATTAGCATCAATCACTCCCGCGGCCTGATAGGTTCCTACCACCGGCATATGCGTACGCTGTAACAAATGGCGTATTGCGGCACTGTTTTCCGGGCGGCTGGCTTGCAGCCCCAGCAACAGTACCGGACATTTCGCCTGCTGGATAAGTTTAAGCGCTTCGTGAATGTCCTCAGTTGAAGCGGCCCCCAGACGGAGGGAGCGGCCTCCGGTCAGCACCGGTGCCGTCACCGGTTCATTGATGATATCCATCGGCAAGCTGATAAACGCAGCCCCAGGACGGCCAAATTCAGCACTGCGGAACGCATTGGCCATCACTTCTGAAATGGCGGAACCGGTATGTACTTCGGCACAATATTTGGTTACTGGCCGGAACATGCTGACGGTATCCATGCTCTGGTGTGTTTGTTTAAGATTGTCAGCACGTTTCACCGCACCGCCCAAGGCCACCACCGCATCCCCTTCGGAGGTAGCGGTGGCCAGCCCGGTGATCAGGTTAGAACTGCCCGGCCCGGAGGTCACCAGTGCGACTCCTGCCTTGCCGGTCAAGCGGCCAACTGCCGCTGCCATAAATGCCGCGTTGGCTTCGTGACGTACTACCACGGTTTTTATCTCGGGTTCATCTTCCAACGCATCGAACACGCGATCTATTTTAGCCCCGGGAATACCAAATACCTGTTTCACGCCCTGCGCGTGCAGATTTTTAACCACCAAATCTGCACCACACCGCCAGTGATTGTCTGAACCAACCATAATCCACCTCCTGAAAAAACGACGCCGATTAACCCTCGGCAGAACGAATGGCGCAATCCAAATCCTCTGGACAGAGGTCGGCGCACAGGAAATCCGCATCGTGCGGCAATTGAAGATTGAGACGAGCGATCACGCCAAACTGCAGACGGCCATGATCGAGCTGATAATCCAGGACATGGCCCCCACCGATGCGATCGTCAGTGATAAAGTGTTCGTGGTAACCCGCAACACTGATGCCCTGCATATAATCAGGTGAGCGGAATCCCACCAATGTGCCGCTGCGTTGCTGAAATGCAAAGGTCGGCTGCGCTTCGATCGCTTCCAGCATCGGTTTGTAGGGCCGCTCTTGCCGCGGTACGGTCCGGGTTTCCACATGGCTGAACAGACCATCAACCCGTAACGCACAGAACAGATTAGGTGAAGCTACCTGCTGGTCGATGCACCGGTGCAGGTCGGCTTTGCAGATCGGTTTTTCAATCTTTAGCGTCACACTAGGCTGAAAAAAAGTGACCACCGCGAACGGCGTTCTTTGTTGCAGACTGGCCGCACGGGCGCTGCCATCTGCACGCAACTGATGAACTTCCCGATCAAAAGCGATCAGTTCTCCATCAAGATGGTTGAAGGTCCCCAAGCCGAAGTTACCGTGTTTGAGCAACTCGGCGATAGTGACATCCCCTTCGTAAACACCATCAAGCAAGGCGCTCATCAATGAGGTCTGATAAATTTCCCCCTGACCACAATCCAGCGCTTGCTTGGCAAAACCTTGCGCCAGCTGCTGCGCACATGAACAGCCATGATTTTCATTCATTACCACCTCCTCCACCCGCACGGCACCTAAGGTGCGATGCGTTTAAATGCTCAAGAACATGAGCAAACCTGCCGCTGCTAAAGTGCTCACTTAGAACCCCTCAGCTGGCAACGGCAAAAAACAGTGATACAAACAGGCAACGCGCCGGACTCAACCAGAGTCTAGGTAAAACAAAGGCCTGCTAATGATTTTAACCGCGCCACACCACGTTTACGATTAATGTGGTATTGATTTTAAAATGCATGAAGCAGATGAATTCACTATCTAATTTCAAATTTTAAGTTTTATAAAAATAAATTAAGGTTTTTTATATTGATAATTGAATATTATTAGCACGATATCGCTGATTCACTCTGGAAGTAGAGTAGCGCTAACTCAGTCGCTAGAGAACTGAGTATTCATAAGCAATGCTTTTGCATATAATGCAAAGATGAATGACGCACGCTATGCCGAACATTTGCCGATCTTTCTCGATGTTGCACAATTGGGTAGCTTCTCTGCTGCCGCACGCAAACTGGGTATGGTGCCTTCTTCATTGGTGCGGCATATCGATACGCTGGAAGGTGAACTTGGCGTCATGCTGTTTGTGCGCTCAACACGCGGCCTGGTGCTGACCGATGCTGGTGAAATACTGAGAAAGCGCGCCTCACTGTTGCTGACGCAAATCATCGACATCCGCGCCGAACTGGCAGCACAAAACGAGACTCCGCAAGGCGTGCTGCGTATCAGTTGCTTGCCCACCTTCGGCAAAACCTATCTGTTGCCGCTGTTACCGGTGCTAATCCAGCGTTATCCAAGGCTGGTAGTTGAGTTGGATCTCACCGAACGCCAGACCGATCCGAAACAAGAATTGCTGGACGCCGCCATCCGTATCGGCGAGCAGAAAGACAGTTCACTGTATGCAAACCGCATCGCCACACAGCGCTGGTTCATGTGTGCCAGCCCGGACTATATCGTTCACAATGGGATACCGGCCAACCTACAGGAGTTACGTGATCATCAGTTGATCGCCCGCTATCACAAACAGCAACCCGCTTGCTGGGCGCAAATCCTCAGTGAACCTCTGATGAATCAGTGCAAGATGGTGCTGCGCTGTGATGATTTCTCGGCACAGCGGCAAGCGGCATTACTCGGTTTAGGCATCACTTTCTTGCCTAACTGGGTGGTGGGGCCGGATATTCAGTCTGGAAGTTTGTTACCTCTGCTGGCAGATCCTCGTGGCGAGGAACAAGGGATCTATCTGTTGCGCCCAGTAGCCAGAATCTCGGCCAAATTGAGCGTTTTTATAAGTTTGCTTACTGAGCGTATTGGTCAGCCTCCAAGCTGGCAATGACGTGGCTCAATCGAGCTTTTCAATCCCGGTTCAGCCTCTGGCATAGGCATTTATGTGAGTGCTTTGCTGTTACGGCAGGCTTGGTTCTGATCCCCACCGGGGTAACCCGGTGGGGGAGTCGTCGTTACTTATGTTGCCCCTGCTTTTGCAGGAACTGTACGCCCTTGTCCGGGAAGTCGGTAAACACGCCGTCAACGCCCGCCTGATTGTAAATCGCGTCGAACAGTTGGTTCACGTCGGTGACGTATTTCGGCAGCTTATCGGCACGAATGGTGTAAGGGTGCACCGCCATATTGCTGGCATGAGCGTCCTTGACCATATCGGTCAACACGATCTGGTTCGGTTTGGATTTTTCTTCGACGATCAGCATGTGATAGTCAGGCCCGATGCCGTCGGCATACTGGGCGATCTTTTTCATCGCACCCGGTTTGAACATCCAGTCGTAGTCATAGTTGACCCACTTGCCGTCGGCCTTCTGCTCGTAGGTTTCGTTCCAGTCGGTGTAGGCAATCAGCTGCACCAGCTTCAGATCCATCCCCATCTTGGGTTCCAGCTGATCCTTGATGCGTTTCAGCTCGTTGGCATCAAAACACTGCAGATAGACGTTGTCGCTCTTGCTGGTGTAGCCGTATTGCTTAAGAACTTCCAGCACCCTGGTGGAGATGTCTTTTCCTTCCTGCTGATGGAACCAGGGGGCCTTGATTTCCGGGTAAAGACCGATGTTCTTGCCGGTTGAATGGTTGAGACCCTGTACGAACTCGATCTCTTCCTGGAAGGTGTGGACGCGGAAGTCGGATTTGCCCATCGGGAAGCGGCCAGGGTAGCTTTGCACCTGCTTACCATCTTTGATATCGAAGCCTTCGGTGAACTTCAGCGATTTGATCTCAGGCAGCGTAAAGTCGATGGCGTAGTAGCGGCCATCTTTACGCGCCCGGTCCGGGAAGCGCTCGGCAACGTCGGTGACGCGATCCAGATAGTGGTCGTGCAACACCACCAGCTCGTTGTCTTTGGTCATCACCAGATCTTGCTCAAGGAAGTCGGCACCCTGTGCGTAGGCCATCGCCTTGGCCGGTAACGTATGCTCCGGCAGATAGCCGCTGGCACCGCGGTGAGCGATAACCACTTTATCCGCAGCCTGGGCGGCACTGAGCATTGAAGTGGCAAGAATGATCCCTGTGAGCAGGGCTTTGGTTTGAGTCCGCATTCTGTGTTGCTCCATGTTGTAGAGGTAAGAAAAAGGCCGCAGCGCGGCCTTAGATTGACGATAAAGGGTAGGTAGGGGCGCTGCATGCTGCGCCCGCTTGGCTTTTAACCGCGTTTGGCCGCGATTTCTGCGTGGTGTTTCTTCTCGCTGATCATGGTCAGCACCAGCAGGATCACCGCACCGATGCTGCCGCCGATCATCACCATAAAGCCGCCGTCCCAACCGAAGTAGTCAACGGTATAGCCGACGATGGCGCTGGCTGCGACCGAACCGCCCAGGTAACCGAACAGGCCGGTAAAGCCTGCGGCGGTACCTGCCGCTTTCTTCGGTGCCAGTTCCAGCGCGTGCAGGCCGATCAGCATGACTGGGCCATAGATCAGGAAGCCGATGGTGATCATACAGGCCATATCGATGCCTGGGTTACCCACCGGGTTCAGCCAGTAAACGATGGTGGCGATGGTCACCAGAACCATGAAGAACACCCCAGTGGCGCCACGGTTGCCTTTAAACACCTTGTCCGACATCCAGCCGCACAGCAGGGTGCCTGGGATACCGGCGTATTCGTACAGGAAGTAGGCCCAGGAGGACTTATCCAGCGCGAAGTGTTTCACTTCTTTCAGGTAGGTTGGTGACCAGTCCAGGATGCCGTAGCGCAGCAGATACACGAACACGTTGGCGATCGCGATGTACCACAGCAGTTTGTTTGGCAGCACGTACTGCATGAAGATCTGCTTGGCTGTCAGCTCTTCTTCTGCTTCTTCGCTGTAATCATCCGGATAGTCGTTTTTGTATTCTTCAATCGGTGGCAAACCAACAGATTGCGGGGTGTCACGCATCAAGGCGAAGGCGATCAGAGCCACCAGGATCGCACCGAAGGCAGGCATATACAGCGCCGCATGCCAGTCGTTAAACCAGGCCATACCCAGTAGGAACAGCAGTGGAGGCAGGCCACCACCGACGTTGTGCGCACAGTTCCATACCGAAACAATACCGCCACGCTCTTTCTGTGACCACCAGTGCACCATGGTACGGCCACAAGGCGGCCAACCCATACCCTGGAACCAACCACACAGGAACAGCAGCACGAACATCACGGCAATGCTGGAGGTAGCCCAAGGCACAAAGCCCATAAACAGCATGACGGCAGCGGCCAGGATCAGGCCGGCGGGTAGGAATACACGCGGGTTGGAACGGTCAGAAACCGACCCCATGATGAACTTGGAGAAACCGTAAGCGATGGAAATCCCTGACAGCGCAAAGCCCAGGTCACCACGGCTGAAGCCCTGATCGATCAGATACGGCATCGCCAGGGTGAAGTTTTTACGCACCAGATAGTAGGCGGCGTAACCGAAAAAGATCCCCATAAAAATCTGCCAGCGCAGCTTACGGTAGAGCGGGTCTACCTTGTCGACTGGCACACGAGAAATGTGTGCAGCTGGCTTAAAAATACTCAACATGAGCGCCTCCGATGGCTTTATCTGTTTATTGCCTCAACAGGAAACGGCTGTCCTGAAGATGAGCTTGCGGATACCTGAAGTGTTGTTAAATGTTCCATAACGAGCGCAATGCTAGAGAAAACCCCCCGGTCACACCGTGATGGATGGCTCATTTGTTACACTTTTATGAAACTGTGGCGAATTTTGAGTGATCGGTTAACATTTTGGAATGACTAAATAGCACAAATACGTGATATTGGTCACATTCATGGCTTTTTATGGCCATATTATTTTCGTTTTCTGTTCGTTATTGTTCCTTATCAAACAAAAACCCTACTGACTGTGGCTAAATAAACGCATAACTACAGGCTCAGGGGGCGTGATGAGCAACAACTCACCAATCACCGAAACGGACGTGATCATCATTGGCGGCGGCGCTACCGGCGCGGGGATTGCCCGTGACTGCGCGCGGCGCGGTCTGCGTTGCGTTTTACTGGAAAGGCATGACATCGCCACTGGCGCGACTGGCCGCAACCACGGGTTGTTGCACAGCGGGGCGCGCTATTCGGTCACCGACGGCGAATCGGCACGCGAATGTATTGAAGAAAACCGCATCCTCAAGCGTATTGCCCACCACTGTATCGAACGTACCGACGGCCTGTTCATTACCTTGCCTCAGGACTCATTGGCCTTTCAGCAGCAGTTTATTACCGCCTGTCGCAGCGCTGGCATTGAGGCCGAAGCCATTGACCCCGCGCTGGCATTACGCCTGGAGCCTGCGGCTAACCCGGCGCTGATCGGCGCGGTGCGAGTGCCAGATGGCACCGTCGATCCTTTCCGCTTAACGGCGGCCAACATGCTTGATGCGCGTGAACATGGTGCACAAATCCTTACCTATCATCAGGTCACCGGTTTGTTGCGTACCGGCGATCGCGTGACGGGCGTGCGCGTTTTCGATCATCAGGCCGCACAGCAGTACGATATCCATGCTCAGGTGGTAGTCAACGCCGCCGGGATCTGGGGCCAGCAAATTGCCGAGTATGCCGATCTGCGCATCCGCATGTTCCCTGCCAAAGGGGCATTGCTGATCCTGGGCCATCGCATCAATAACATGGTGATTAACCGCTGCCGTAAACCGGCGGATGCCGACATTCTGGTACCTGGCGATACCATCTCGCTGATTGGTACCACCTCAACTCATATCGAGTATGACCAGATTGACAACATGGTGGTGACGCCACAGGAAGTGGATATATTAATCCGCGAAGGCACGCTGCTGGCCCCGAAACTGGCGCAAACGCGCATTCTGCGTGCCTATGCGGGCGTACGGCCGCTGGTTGCCAGCGACGACGATCCTTCTGGGCGCAACGTCAGCCGCGGCATCGTGCTGCTCGACCATGCGGCGCGTGACGGGTTGGAGGGCTTTATTACCATTACCGGCGGCAAGCTGATGACTTACCGGCTGATGGCTGAATGGACCACCGACCTGGTCTGCGCCAAGCTGGGCATCGACAGCCCTTGCACCACGGCGGAAGTGGCGTTGCCCGGCTCCCGCCAGAGCGCCGAAGAGACGGTGCGCAGCGTGGTTTCACTGCCTGCCAGCATCCGGGGCTCGGCGGTGTACCGTCATGGCGATCGTGCCAGCCTGGTCCCTTCTGGCAACCGGCTGGACAACAGCCTGGTGTGTGAGTGTGAAGCGGTGACCGCCGGTGAGGTACGTTACGCGGTGGATTCTCTGACCGTCAACAATCTGGTCGATCTGCGCCGCCGTACCCGCGTTGGTATGGGGACCTGCCAAGGGGAGCTGTGTGCCTGCCGTGCCGCAGGTTTGTTGACGCGGTTTAACGTGGTGACGCCGCAGCAATCCATCACCCAACTGTCCCATTTCCTCAATGAACGCTGGAAAGGCGTGCGGCCTATCGCCTGGGGCGATGCCCTGCGGGAGAGCGAATTCACCAGTTGGGTATATCAAGGGTTATGCGGGTTAGATGCGCAGGGTGACGCTAAGCAGGAGGCGGATGATGCAATTTGATGCGGTGGTGATTGGTGGTGGCTTGGCCGGGTTGAGCTGTGCTATCCGTTTAGCCGAGCATGGCAAACGCTGCGCAATAGTTAGTTCCGGCCAAAGCGCGCTCTATTTTTCTTCCGGCTCGCTCGATCTGCTGGCCCATCTGCCCGATGGTACGCCGGTGGCGTCGCCTCTGTCTGCCTTGCACGAACTGGCGCAACAGGCTCCACAGCATCCGTATAGCCTGATGGGGGCCACACAGGTGGCCGCGCTGGCAACGCAAGCCGAGCAATTGCTACAGCGTTGCGGGTGGCAGATGCAGGGCGATAGCAGCCAAAACCATCTACGCGTGACCCCCCTCGGGACCCGCCGTGCCACCTGGCTCAGCCCCCTGGCGATCCCTGTCTCTCCCTTGGATGGGAAGTTGCCGTGGCGGAATATCGCCGTACTGGGGATTGAAGGCTTTCTGGATTTCCAACCGCAGATGGCGGCCAGCTCATTGATTCAGGAGCAGGGCTTCAAGGCAGAAGTGGCATTCTTGCATCTGCCAGTGTTGGATCGCTTACGTAATAATCCTAGCGAGTTCCGCGCGGTGAATATCGCCCGCGTACTGGATCTGCCAGAACATCTAGCCCTGCTGGCGGAAGAGATCACACGCCAGGCAGGTGAGGCAGAGGCTATCTTGCTGCCAGCCTGCCTGGGGTTAGAGGATGATGAACCGTTGATGACGTTGCGCCGGTTGGTCGGTAAGCCCGTTTATCTGTTACCCACGCTGCCACCTTCCGTGCTCGGTATGCGGCTGCATCAAGCATTGCGCCAGCGCTTGCAGCAACTGGGTGGGGTGTTTATGCCGGGGGATAGCGTGTTGCGTGCCAGCTGCGACGGGCAGCGCGTCACCGGTCTGTATACCCGCAATCACACCGATATTCCGCTGCGGGCACAGCAGGTGATACTGGCCAGCGGCAGCTTCTTCAGCAACGGCCTGGTGGCCGCTTTTGACGGCATTCGTGAGCCGGTATTTGGCCTCGACGTGTACAGCAAAGCCGAACGCGCCGACTGGAGCGATGCCAATCTGTTTGCTCCGCAGCCGTACCTGCAATTTGGGGTTCAGACCGATACCGCGCTGCGGGCGTTAAAACAGGGGAAGGCGATGACCAATCTGTATGCTATCGGTGCCGTGGCTGGCGGTTACGATCCGTTGCAGCAGGGCTGTGGCGCTGGGGTTTCGCTGCTCGGTGCGCTGCACGTTGCCCAACAGATTTTGGCACAGGAGGTTTCAGCATGAGTCTGTTACCAGACAACAGCTTCGAGAGCTGCATCAAATGCACCGTCTGCACCACCTATTGTCCGGTCGCGAAGGCTAATCCGCTCTATCCAGGACCAAAACAGGCCGGGCCGGATGGGGAACGCCTGCGGCTGAAAGATCCGGCGCTTTACGACGAAGCACTGAAGTATTGTACTAACTGTAAGCGGTGCGAAGTGGCTTGCCCTTCAGACGTTAAAATCGGCGATATTATCCAACGTGCCCGGGCCAATTTCAGCCAAAGCAAACCTACGCTGCGCGATGCCATCCTCAGCCATACCGACATCATGGGCACCCTATCGACGCCGTTTGCGCCGATCGTTAACGCGACTACCGGCCTGAAGCCGGTGCGCAAGCTGTTGGATAAGGCGCTGAAGATCGACCATCGGCGTGAACTGCCGAAATACTCGTTTGGCACCTTCCGCCGTTGGTATCGCCAGCAGGCAGAGCAGCAACAGCGCTATGCCGAGCAGGTCGCGTTTTTCCACGGTTGCTTTGTTAACTACAACCATCCGCAGCTTGGCAAAGACCTGATCAAGGTGTTTAACGCCATGGATATCGGCGTGCAACTGCTCAAGCGTGAGAAATGCTGCGGCGTACCGCTGATCGCCAACGGCTTTATTGCGCAGGCGAAGAAGCAGGCCAAAGTGAATGCGGAATCACTGCATGATGCGGTCCTGACCAAAGGCATACCGGTGGTGGCTACTTCGTCGAGCTGCACGTTTACCCTGCGTGATGAGTACCCGCATTTGCTGGAGGTGGATACCTCGGCGGTGCGTGAACGGGTTGAGCTGGCTACGCGTTATCTCTATCGTCTGATCAGCCAAGGGCGCACCTTGCCGCTCAAACAGACGCCGCTGCGGGTGGCTTACCACACGCCGTGTCATATGGAGAAAATGGGCTGGACGGCCTATACGCTGGAGCTATTGCGGCAGATCCCAGGGCTGGAGCTGGTGGTGCTGGACTCGCAGTGCTGCGGTATCGCCGGGACTTACGGCTTCAAGTCGGAAAACTATGAAACCTCGCAAGGCATTGGCGCCTCGCTATTTCGCCAGATTGAAGCGAGCGGGGTGGACATGGTGATCACTGACTGCGAAACCTGCAAATGGCAGATCGAGATGTCCACCAGCAAGCGCTGTGAACATCCGATCACCCTGTTAGCACAGGCATTGGCGTAACGCATTAAATCGGGCCAGCATGCTGGCCCACTACGATTACTGCTTGATCTTCACCGTATTGAACACGCCAGCCGCTACGCTTTGAGACTGCTGCTGGTTATCCGCTGGCAGCGTGATTTGCAAGGTCAGTTGCTTACCGTCTGGCAGCATAGCGAGCAGTACGCCAGAGTAGGCTTTCTGGCCAGCCACGGTGATCACGGTATCCAGTTGGCGCATTGGCGTGCCGTTAATTTCAACCGCTTTATTGGTAATGACCTGCAGGTTGGCATCGCGGGAGCGTTGCTGCTCTTCCATGCGCTTGGCCAGAGTGTCCAGATCGCCCGCTGCCTTGTCAGCAACGATCACGATTACCGCACGCTGGTTGCTGCTGTCGGCATAAATGTGCACGTTAGTTGGCTGGTTGGTCAGCTTATCGCTCTGATCGGCCAAACCGTTAGGCAGGGTAAAGGTCAGCTTGCCATCCAATAAACTTACCTGTTGTCCGCTTGGGACGCTGGCTGCTGCGCTGCCTGCGGGGGCATTAGTGTCTTTGGTGGCGCTATCACAGGCCGCCAGGCCGAGCACTAGCAGGCCGATACCCATCAATTTTGTTACTTTACGCATCTGATGTTCCTTATTCCTTTGCAGATAGAGTTGGTTGACCGTATGGCTAGATGTCACAGGTTTTTTTAAGTAATAGACGATACTCGTCTACTTCGCCTTTCTTTTCTAGAGTGAAAATCTGATATTCGTGGCTAATGAGCATTATTAGCATGGCGAGTGGTTAAGCGCATGGGCAGCCCCCATCCATAACGTCAGGCTGCCCAGTATAAACCAGAAGGCGGGTTAACTCAGTTGCAACCGGCTGGTGGGTTGGCGCTCTGCCAGGCGTTTGAGCAGCATATTGAGCAGTACCCCGTACATCGGCAGGAAGAACACTAGGCAGATCAGCACTTTGAAGCTGTAGTCCACCAGCGCGATCTCCACCCAGTTGGCGGCCATAAAGGGGTCGCTGCTTTTGTAGAAGGCGATAAAGAAGAAGGCCAGGGTATCGCTGATATTGCCCAGGAACATGGCCGCGGCGGGAGCAACCCACCAGGCGCTGCGTTGGCGTAGGCGGTTGAATACCTGCACGTCCAGGATCTGGCCCAGCACGTAGGCCATAAAGCTGGCGGCGGCGATACGCGCCACAAACAGGTTGAAGCTGGTCAAGGCGGCAAAGCCCTGCCACTCACCCTGGAAAGTGACGGTGGAGATCACATAGGAGATAAACAACGCCGGGACCATCACGGCAAGGATAATCCTGCGTGCCAGTGGGGCACCGAAGATCCGCACGGTCAGGTCAGTGGCCAGGAAGATAAACGGAAAAGTGAAGGCACCCCAGGTGGTGTGAAAGCCGAAAATACTGATCGGCAACTGCACCAGGTAGTTGCTGGAAGTAATGATGGCGATGTGGAATAGCGATAGCCAAACCAACGCGATTAAGCGTTGTCGATCGGTAAACGAATACATAATGTAGCCTTTTTGAGTGTGGGGTGAGGGAACCCATTGTTAACTGCGCGGCGACATGGTACGCGTTTGGGCATTCAATGCAATGGTTAAATTTAACGCAAACGTTAACGTATCTTGCGCAGAAAAACTACCGGCGTAAACTAGCGGGTAATCAGATCCGGCGAGGGTTCGCCGATCGTTTTAGATCGAGAGAGATGTATGACTGACATTTTTGCCCAGGCAGACCAGACGCTAGACGCTCTGGGGCTGCGCTGTCCGGAACCGGTCATGATGGTGCGCAAAACCGTGCGCCATATGGATAACGGTAAAACCTTGCTGATTATCGCCGACGATCCGGCCACCACCCGCGACATCCCGGGTTTTTGCCGCTTTATGGAACATACGCTGGTGGCCCAGGAAACCGAGCAGGCCCCGTATCGCTATCTGCTGCGCAAAGGGCTCGAGAGTTAATCACCCAGCGGTTGCTTAACGTTTCTGCAGTGCGTCCTGTACGCTCGCGTGTAACGCCAACCCACTAAAATCCTCCGGGCGATAATAATGCGCCGGGGCTGGCAAGTTGTGCATGGAATCCCCAGGCCAGAGTTGCAGCTCCGCCAGTTTCGCCAGCGTTAATCCCTCAATCTGTAGCGGCAACGTCAGGCGTTGCGGAGCGGCATACTCGAAGGGGGGTTGATTGGGCAGACGATTGTTGCTGGTGGTGTAATCCCGTTTTAAGACTAAAAATTTCTCCGGTACTCGGCGGTGGCTGTCCCACCAGTCGCCGTCAATGCCGTCAAACTGCCGCTGGGTTTCGGCAATCGAAACTGCGCCAAGCTGGTGCAATGCCTCGGGTAGCAGCGTCTCCATTGCGCTGTTGTAACTGGCAACGGATATCGCGCGCCCTTGCAAGATAGCGTCGATCGCCAACCTTGCCCCTAGCAGGTTGGAATACAAATCCTCTGGCGTAAATGCAGAAATCTCTTCAGGAAATCCGGGCACCGATTGGTAGCCGTACCACTGTGCCACTTCATGCCATGCCGCCATCTGGAAGGCGAGCTCCCCGGCCAAGTAAGCCGCTAACGTATAGCGCTGAGCAGCCTCTTGCGGTGGGGTGAAGGCGTTCAGCTGTATACGACGCTTTGCTAATTCCGGGCCAAGATCGAGTGTCCATTGCTGGCCCAGCTTAGGCAACAGCTGGCTGAACAGGAACAGGGTGTTGTCGGCGGTATCACGAACGTGAGCGATGTCGATAAATCCCCCACGATAGGTGTAGACCAACCCCAATTGCTCACTGCCCAACCCCATCAAGTTGCCGACGGCATTGAAAGCGCTGTCATTATAGTGATGTGCGCCAAGCCGATCGGCGTCTACGACGTTACCCAATTGATAAAACGGCACCGGGATGCCTAACGCCTGTACTTTGAGGTTATAGCCAAAGGCACAGCAAGGGCGCAAACCATTCGGTGGCGAGAGTGGCTCAGTCACCGGCCAGGCAAGAGGGCTCTCACGGGTAGGTTGCGAGGTGATCAGCGTTTCCAGGGCCTTGGCGGGCAGTAAGGGGCTAAGCAGCAAAAATATCAGCGCAACAAAACGCATTAAAAAGCTTCTCCTACCTGAAAATAAAACCCGCTGCTTTCACGCCCGACCCCAAAATCGAGCCGTACGTTCATCCGCGGTTTGAATTCAAAACGGTAGCCAACCCCCACCGTCGGCAACCAAGGCCCTTGGCCCAGATCACCGGTTTTGCGGTTTAGGGTTCCGGCTCCAGCCCAGAGAACATAACCGTGCCGCCAGTTCAATTTGCGGCGATATTCAACCTGGCCGCTGAACGTATTCCTGTCGCGATAACGTCCTTGGTAATAGCCCCGCATCCGTTTGTCGTCGCCCAGTTCAGACAACCTGTCCCAGGGGACATCGCCAGTGGTCAGACGGCTGTAGACATCGAGTGCCAATACGCTCTTCTCACTCAGACTGTAATAGGCGTTGTATTGGCCTTCAAGGGTATTGAAGCGGCTATCGCCGCCCAATTCTGGCGCGAAATAGGTGTCGCTCAGGCTGAGAAACTGGCCACGGCTGGCATTAGAAACGAAATCACGCGTATCGTAGCTTAACGAGCCACTGATCCCTGAACTGATCGATGAGGTGCCAGCTGCTTGAGCTTTGAACAGGCTGCTATCTCCCCTGTCGGGATCGCTGGCGTGCGTCGAAGAAAAATCCCAGCCAGCTCCCGCGTAGGTGGCATTGGTAATACGATACAGCAGCTGTGGCGCTATCTGGAACGATTGCTGGGTGTATTTTTCCTTATTGCCGTCGTGACGCCCGGCTTGATAACCGGTGCCCCAGAAATAGGTGGGCATATTATTGAGGGAGCCGCTGGCAAAGAAGCGCCATTGGTCGTTAGCGAAAAAGCTGTAGTTTTCAAAGCCAACGCCGAAGGCACCGGTACTGCTGAAAAAGCCTTTTAGCGCCAGCGTCGAATTTTGGCTGACGCTATCAAGGCTGTCTGGCCGGTACATGCCCACGACAGCGGTGCCGATGCCAAGACCGAGTTCTGGGGTATAAAACGGGCCGGGCAACACACCCCAATCGATGGTTTTACTGCTGTCGAAATGATTGTCTGAACCCAGAGGGGCTAGCATCCCATCAACTTGCTGACGTGACAGCAAAGCGGCATGGGCACAGGACAGCAGAGCGAGCAGGGGCAACGTCAGGTAGCGGAGCGGCATCGCCATCAGAAGCGATATTCACCCGAGACCATAAAGCTGTTGCGTTGGCTAAAGCCAAATTCGGTCAACAGGTTGAAATGCCGCGTGATCTCATATTGTGCACCCAGCAGCACATTCCAAGGTGATTGCAGATGCTGCTTCACGTCGAAACGGCCTTCTCCTTTCTGATTGGCGATGGCGATCAGGGGCTGAAGCGCTGCGGGCATCTGCAAATCAGACAGGCTGCCTCTGAACTCCTGCTGCACATCCTGGTACATGCTGCCGACCCACAGGTTCAGATTGCTTTGGCCTTGGATACCGGGCACCTGGAAGCGGTAGCCGACACGGGGTGTCACCGTCAGCGCGGAAATTTGTCCGTCAAGGATATTGAAGCTGGTACGGGTATAGTTGGTATCGAGCGTAGTGAACCAGTTCTCATAGCCCCCGGCTAGCGTGACACCTGCGCCGTAAGTGGTGCCTTTGAAATCGAGCTTGAAGTCCAGATCGCGCAGTTGCCCGCTTTGGTTCAGACTGTGCACGGCAGACGCGATGATACGATCCAATCCTTTGTATTTACTGGGATCGGCGTCCACAGAGACCTGAGACAACGAGCTGCCTTTGGTATGGCCAACAATGCCGTAAACGTTGAGGAATGGGAGCAGCCAAGTGTCCAGACGCATGGTTTCCGTTTTGCTCTGTTCGCGGGTTTTGCCAACGCCGATGTTGAACAAATCCGACGGAATGGCGAGCGATCCCAAGCCTAGTCCGGAAAAATTAATACTGTCGACATTGATATTCTGCCGCATGTTCATGTAGTTGACGCCAATACCGAATGGCTCTGGCAGCTCATAGCCGCGGGCTCGAGCCTCATCCCCCCAAATTGGCAACATACGATGTTCTGGCTGAGGCGCTGTCGTTGGTGCGTTGTGTTGGACGGTTGGCATCGCCGCACCTTGGGTAAATGGTGGACGTTTTGCTTCATCAATGAGTTGTGCGGTAGCGGCGGCATCAGGCTGTTGCGCCAGAGCCAGGGAAGGAATGAAGGTAATAACGATCAGATTCAGGATGTTATAAGAATGCAGTGGTTTCATTAACTCGACCATTACCCTGATAAATTCATAGAATTTATAGGTATGTAGTGTAAAGGTGCTTGGAGAGTATATTAAAGTCCTGTGACTTATAGGGGCATTAAGTGCGTCTTGGTCGTGCTATTTTTCAGGTAAGGGCGTCAGGGCACAGTGGGTTGCGCCCTGACGATAGAATGGTATTACTGACGTTTTTTCAACAGCCGTAAGGCGTTGGCGGTCACCAGCGCGGTTGCCCCAGAGTCTGCCAATACGGCTAGCCACAGGCCAGTCATCCCCAGCAGGGTGGTGACCAGGAAAATCGCTTTCAGCCCAAGCGCAATGGTAATGTTCTGGCGAATATTGGCGTGTGTAGCGCGGGAGATGCGGATCATCTCGGCAACGCCGGTCAACCGGTTGTGCGTCAGCGCGGCATCGGCCGTTTCCAATGCCACGTCGGTACCGCTCCCCATCGCAATGCCAATGCTGGCGGCCTTCATCGCCGGGGCATCGTTGATACCATCGCCGATCATGGCGGTAGGTTGCAACTTGCTCAGCTCGGTTACTGCGTTCACTTTGTCTTCCGGCATTAACCCGGCGCGGTAATCGATCCCCAATTCATTGGCAATAGCGGCCGCAGCGCGCGGGTTATCACCGGTGAGCATCACGCCACGAACGCCTAACTGCGCCAACTCGGCAATCGCCTGTTTAGCGTCGCTACGCAAGGTGTCACGCAACGCCAGCAAACCGATAGGCTGCCCGTCCTCTAACACCACCACTGCGGTTTTACCCGCTGTTTCCAGCTTCTCTACCTGGCTGCGCCATTCGCTGCTCAACTGATTTTCCGTCAACTTGCCCGGTGCGCTGATCAGGATAGTTTTACCGTCAACCTTCCCCTCAACCCCAATACCCGCCAACGCACGGCGGTTCTCGGCCAGTGGCAACGCATCCCCGTTTTGTGCTGCGCGGTTGACGATAGCTTGCGCCAAGGGGTGGTGTGAGCCCGTCTCGACTGCTGCTGCGATGGCCAGCAGTTGCTGCTCGCTAAGCCCGTCTACAGGCAGCACGTCGGTCACAGTCGGTTTGCCTTCGGTCAGCGTGCCGGTTTTGTCGAACGCGATGGTTTGCACTTGGCCCAACTGTTCCAACGCTGCACCGCCTTTAATCAGTGCGCCCCGGCGTGTAGCCGCCGCAAGACCAGAGGTGATGGCCGCTGGTGTAGAGATGACCAAGGCACAAGGACAACCAATCAGCAGCAAGGTCAGACCCCGGTAGATCCACATCTCCCAAGGTTCGGCAAACAGCAGCGGTGGCACCAGGATCACCGCCACGGCCAGCAGCATGATCGCCGGAGTGTAGTAACGGCTGAAGCGATCGAGGAAGCGCTCAATTGGTGCGCGGCGCTCTTCGGCCTCTTCAATCAGTTGCAGGATACGGTCGATGGCATTTTTGCCTGGCTCGGAAGTGACTTTCATCTGCGCAGCCTGATCGACGGACAGGCTGCCAGCGGCCACTTTCTGACCTTGTTGGCGTTCTACCGGCACGGATTCACCGGTTAAAGCGCTTTCGTCAAAGCTGGCGAATGGGTTTAGCAACTCGGCATCGGCAGGCAAGCGGCCACCGGGCGCGATCTCTATCACGTCACCGGGGCGCAGGCTGGCCACCGGTACGCGTTTACGTACGCTGCCCTGGATAAGCAGAGCATCTTCCGGCACCAATTCCATCAATGCTTTCACGCCACGGCGTGCACGATTGGCCGCGTAGGATTCCAGCAGTTCCCCCACCATAAACAGCAACAGCACCATGGCCGCTTCGGCGGTGGCACCGATAAACAACGCACCGATGGCGGCAACGCTCATCAGGGTTTCTATGGCAAACGGTGTGCCTGAACGGATCAGGCGCACGGCTTTGCTGGCAATCGGCACCAAGCCGACCAAGGTGGTAGCGATAAAGGCAATTTCACCCAGACGTGGGTTGAAGAAATCGAGAACCCAACTGAGCACCATCAGCGCGGAGAGCAGCAGCAGGGGGCCGTACTCACCAAACCGCGAGGCTTTCGGTTCATCGCCAATTGCCGCCGGGGTAGTCCCCAGCAGGGTAAAGCCAGCCTGTTTTACCGCGTCCTGGATCCGCACGCTGACGTCGGATTGGGCATCCACCACCAGTTTTTCCGTGGCAAACAGCACGCGAGCGCTGTCGACGCCGGGGATCGACGTTACGGCATTTTCGATTTTCTTGGCACAGCTCGGGCAATCCATGCCGGTGACTTTCCAACTGAAACGCTGGCTGCCGGAAGGGGGAACGGCAGCCAGTCTGTCGCTTTCCTCATCCGGGTCTTCGGGGCCATCGCTACTGCAACAGCTGGCACCGTGCTCGTGGGCCGCTTGATGGTCATGGGCAGCGGTTGCTCCCACCGGGGTTTTTTCACTGCTACAGCCATGCTGGGTTTTGGCGTGGTCATGACTACAGCCGCAGCTGTGATCGTGATTATGTTCTTGATGCTGATGCTCTTGGTGATTATGTGGTTTATGAGTCTGCATAGCGCCCCCTTCAGGCAATCCAATATCATCTCAACAAGCACTCTACACCTTGGAGCTGACTCCAGAGTCAAGCGCGATATGAGAATTATTGTTAATTGCAGGGGTGCTACGGATCCGGTTGCCCGAACCCGTAGCCTGCCATTACAGATATAACGAGCGGACGATGAGGAAATGCCCGGAGAAGTAGCAGAAGGCAACCACGGCATCTGCCGCGCGGAAGGTAAAGCGGTAGCGGTTCAGCAGCCAGACGATATTCGCCAACAGCAGCAGCGAGGTACCCGCCAGCAATGAGAAGCCAAAGTCGGTACTGCGCAGGAAATATTGTTCCCCCGCCAGCCACACCATCAGCAGCGTCATGGCAACCAGTGTGGCGATTGGCCAGCGCATTTCTTCCAACCGGCTCCAGATGATGGCCAGCAGTAGCGCGCCAATCACCAGCAGCACCAGCGGCAAGGGCCAGAACAGGCTGAAGGTCATCTGGCTGGCAAAGCTCAGGGTATAAAGCAGGTGTGAGAGGAAGAAAGCCCCGATGGCGTACAGCACCCGCTCACGCGGCAACAGCAGCAAGGCATCACCCGCCAGCGTTGCCAACAGGCCCAAAACGATCAGGTAACCCGCGGGGCCCAATACCGGAGCCTGCCAGGCCAATAACAGCAACAGCAGCAAGGTGACCGGTTTAAACACCCAGCGCTGCCAGCGCGGGCCGCGATAGGAGGCATCAACGAACAACCAACCGGAAAAAAATACGGCAAGGAACGGCCAACTCATATGTCTTCCTTATTTATGATAGGAGCCGGGATAACCAACCCCAGGTTGTCACTTTCTCAGTGTAAGCAGCGCGCGTGGGTTCGACAATGCTTTCTTCTGAATGCTATGTTTACGCGGTTTTAGGCATGAATGAAATTCGCCGGGTAAAAAAAGGAAAACCGTCAATGAGTAAGCCACCGTTGTTCTTTGTTGCCGTGATCGCGCTGATTGCGGTGCTGGCGACCCGCCAATACCTCAACAAACGCCGCCAGGATGCGGATAATGACCGCCAGCCGGTGCGTACATTGCAGGTGGAAGTCAGTGCCAAGCGGGAGTTCCCCTCGCCGAATCGTCGTTCGCGGCAGCGGGAAAACATCGTGGTGGAAGATATGCGTTACGAAGTGTACTTCCGTCCGTTGACGGGCGGCAGCGAGATCAAAATACCGTTGCCGCAGCAGCAATATAATCAGATAGATAAAGGCGCGCAGGGTACGCTGAGCCTGCAGGGAACCCGCTTTATCTCCTTCACGGCGCAGAAATCGTAGGGGCGTTAATTGCTGGTTGCTGACAGCTTGCGTTGCACTGAGAGCAGAGTACGGCGTCTTATCCAGCCGCTAGCAGGCCGAATAAGCGCCCAGTAGCAGGCAAATAGCGCTTTGACCCGTGGCGTAGGGCACCAGACGAAGGTTTCTGTTCGCAGCCGGGTATGTCCAGCGTTGTCTTGTATGACCATAAAACGCAGCACCAGCTTGGCGGCCGCGGGATCGGTAAAATGGTGAAACTCGTCGGCACTTTCCAGCTTGTGCACGCCCAATTCCGGCCGCCAGAATCGACCAGCCAATCCAAAAGAAACGTCATGGCTATTTTGCTGCAGCAGGGTAAAGGTGTCGAAACCAAAGGCTGCCGGGGGAGTTTGCCTGGTGCCGAAGTAGCGTTGGCGTAACCTGCCGGGCAATTGACGCAGCATCAGCAAGCGTCGGATGAAGGGATCTTCCTCCATATCCAGAGCGAGCACCGCCTGGATAATGGCTTCAGGCGAGGCATCAATGGGATGAGACTGATGTTTCTCATAAAAGCTGAAGGCGGGAAGATAAGGGGGCGCGCCTTGCCAGCGCCGACACTCCTGTTCATTAACGAATCCCAATAATGCCATCATCCGTTCCTTAGGTTTAAAGGAATTCCCGGCTAGCAACGGGGCGCGGTAGGCTGCGCCCGCTAAAAGGCTATTTTTTCTTCAGCGGCGGCTGCTTTTTCTGCCAGTCCAACAGCTCAAACACGCCAAAAATAAAGATCTTGGTTTCCAGCCAGCGGCTGATGGGCTGATCTTTCGGCTGGGTGGATTTCAGTAGCACCAGCTGTAGCCCGTGCATCACCACCATAAAGAACAAGGCTACGTTGATGAAGTAGGTCAACGGCTTGGGGTACGGGTGAAACAGGTTGGTGAGCAGAAAGCCCCACACGCACAGCATCAGCAGACGGCCCAGATTAATCAGCATGTTCGGTTTTCTCTTCAAGGGTACGGAGGTAAAGGCGATAGGCTACCTGGCCGGCGACCTTCTCGCGGTGTAGTGTCCAGGTCGCAGGAACATCGGTGGCGGCGCTTTCGGCTTCGGCCTCAACGTAAATCCAGGCCTCGTTCGCTAACCAGCCCTGTTGTTCCAACAGCGTGATGGTTTCGGCCAGCAGCCCTTTGCGGAACGGGGGATCGAGAAACACCACGTCAAAAGGTTGCCCGTTGCCTGCCAACCAGGTCAACGCGTTGGTATTAACGACGTTGCCATTGCCTTGCAACAGCGCCAGGTTTTTCCCCAGCTGCTGGGCTACTGGCCGTTCGTATTCCAGCAGCGTGGCGCTTTCGGCATAGCGCGACAGCGCTTCCAACCCCAACGCACCGCTACCTGCGAAGCAGTCCAGACAGCGAGCGCCGCGGATCACCGGGGCTAACCAGTTGAACAAGGTTTCGCGTACGCGGTCGGTGGTTGGTCGCAGCCCTTCGCTGTTGGGCACCGGCAGTTTGCGCCCGCGCCATTGGCCGCCGATGATGCGGATCTGGCCAGCGGAGGCCGTCTGCGGCTTTTTGAGCGCGCCGCGCGGTGGTTGTTTTGCCATAAAGAGTCTTAATCAGTTGCGGGGTTAACGAAAAGTTACCGCTATTCTATACCCAATCGTTAATAAGTTGCAGCCCGGAGGCGATGGGGCGCAGTACAGGCAGGGGGGGCAGTAAAACTACCTCTATGAAAGCATTGCCGATGCGTGTTGCTGTGCCAGGGAAAGTGATAGACTCGGCGAATTAATTTTTCGCATTTGCAAGCCATTGGTACGGAGTAGGGTCAGAACATGGCAAAAGATAAAAAACGTGGGTTTTTCTCCTGGCTGGGCTTCGGCCAGAAGGAAGAAGAGCAGCAACAACCTGAATCTGCCGTAGAACAGGCGGAACAGCAGGCCGCAGAAACCCCGGCTGCCCCCAAACTGGACGATAAGCTTCCTACCCAGGAATCTGCTCCAGCCGCCACCAAAGATACCCCAGGGGAGTGGGATAGCAGCCTTAGCGGCGAGCCTATCACCGAAAATATCCTGCCGCTAGATGAACACCACGCTGAGCCGGTGGCGATCGAAGAAGTTACCGTAGCGCAACAGCCTGAGGCGCAAGTAGAAGAATCCGAGCTGATTGAAGCGCCTGCCGAGATTATTGAACCTGAGCCAGAGGTGATTGAAGCGGTTATCGAAGCGCCTGCCGAGATTATCGAGCCTGAGCCAGAGGTGATTGAAGCGGTTATCGAGGCGCCTGCTGAGATTATCGAACCTGAGCCAGAGCTGGTTGAAGCGGTTATCGAGGCGCCTGCCGAGATTATTGAACCTGAACCAGAGGTAATTGAAGCGGTTATCGAAGTGCCTGTTGAGATTATCGAGCCTGAGCCAGAGCTGATTGATGAGGTTATCGAGCCAGAACGGGAACCTGAACAGCCTGAACTGCTGGCTCCGGCGGTAACGCAAGAGCAAGAGCGTCCTAGCAAAGAAGGCTTCTTCGCCCGTCTTAAACGCAGCCTGCTGAAAACCAAGCAGAACCTTGGCTCCGGTTTTATCGGCCTGTTCCGCGGCAAGAAGATCGACGACGATCTCTTCGAAGAGCTGGAAGAACAGCTGTTAATCGCCGACGTTGGCGTAGAAACCACTCGTAAAATCATTGAGTCTCTTACTCTGCACGCCAGCCGTAAGCAGCTGAAAGACGCCGAATCGCTGTATGGCAAACTGAAAGAAGAGATGGCGGAAATTCTCGCCAAGGTGGATCAGCCACTGGATGTCGGCGGCAAAACGCCGTTCGTGATCCTGATGGTTGGCGTCAACGGCGTGGGTAAAACTACCACCATCGGCAAGCTGGCGCGTCAGTTCCAGGCTGAAGGTAAATCGGTGATGCTGGCCGCAGGCGACACTTTCCGCGCCGCCGCGGTTGAGCAGTTGCAGGTCTGGGGCGAACGTAACCGCATTCCGGTCATCGCTCAGCATACCGGTGCCGACTCTGCTTCGGTGATCTTCGACGCGGTGCAGGCGGCTAAAGCCCGCAATATTGATGTGCTGATCGCCGACACCGCCGGTCGCCTGCAGAACAAGGCTCACCTGATGGAAGAGCTGAAGAAGATCGTGCGGGTGATGAAAAAACTGGACGAGCAGGCCCCTCATGAGGTTATGCTGACTCTGGATGCCAGCACCGGACAAAATGCGGTTAACCAGGCAAAATTATTTAATGAAGCCGTGGGCCTGACCGGCATAACGCTGACTAAACTGGACGGTACCGCCAAAGGCGGGGTGATCTTCTCCATCGCCGATCAGTTTACTATCCCGATCCGTTACATCGGCGTTGGTGAAGGCATCGAAGATTTGCGGCCGTTTAAGGCTGATGACTTTATTGAGGCACTTTTTGCCCGAGAGGATTGATACGGATGATTCGCTTTGAACAGGTCAGTAAAGCTTATCTGGGCGGACGGCAAGCCCTGCAGGGGGTAGATTTTCATCTGCGTCCGGCGGAGATGGCGTTTCTGACCGGCCATTCCGGCGCGGGGAAAAGTACCCTGCTGAAACTGATTTGTGGGATTGAGCGGCCAAGCGCCGGTCATATCTGGTTTGGCGGGCATGACATCAGCCGGTTGAAAAACCGCGAGGTGCCTTTCCTGCGCCGCCAGATCGGCATGATTTTCCAGGATCACCATCTGCTGCTGGATCGTACGGTGTATGACAACGTGGCAATGCCGCTGGTCATCGCCGGAGCCAGTACCGAAGATATCCGTCGCCGCGTTTCGGCTGCGCTGGACAAGGTTGGGCTGCTGGATAAAGCGAAGAACTTCCCTATTCAGCTTTCCGGTGGTGAGCAGCAACGCGTTGGCATTGCCCGCGCGGTGGTGAACAAGCCAGCGGTACTGTTGGCAGACGAACCGACCGGTAACCTGGACGACGCCCTGTCGGAAGGGATCCTGCGCCTGTTTGAAGAATTTAACCGCGTTGGGGTGACGGTGCTGATGGCAACCCACGACACCGGGCTGATCGCCCGGCGCAATTACCGCATCCTGACGCTGAGCCAGGGCCGTATGGTAGGGGGTGCACAGCATGGCGAATAATGCAAAAACCGCCAAGAGCAAGGCACTGCGCGGTGGCTGGCGTGAACAGTGGCGCTACGCCTGGATGAACGCCATTGCCGATATGCTGCGCCAACCGCTGGCAACGCTGCTGACCGTCATGGTCATCGCCATCTCCCTGACGCTGCCGAGCGTTTGCTACATCGTTTGGAAGAACGTCAGTACCGCGGCGACACAGTGGTACCCAACGCCACAGCTGACGGTGTATCTGGATAAATCCCTCGACGATGACGCGGCGGTCAAAGTGCTGGATGCCATCAAGGCCGAGGCCGGGGTGGAGAAGGTGAACTACCTGTCGCGTGAAGAGGCGCGGGGCGAGTTCCGCAACTGGTCTGGTTTTGGTGGCGCGCTGGATATGCTGGAAGAAAACCCGCTGCCAGCCGTGGCGATCGTTACGCCGCAGATGAGTTTCCAGAGTTCCGATACGCTCACCACCCTGCGCGATCGCGTGGCGGCGGTGCAGGGTGTGGATGAAGTCAGGATGGACGACAGCTGGTTTGCCCGCCTGGCGGCGCTGACCGGGTTGGTGGGCCAGGTGGCCTTGATGATCGGCATACTGATGGTGGTGGCGGTGTTCCTGGTAATTGGTAACAGCGTGCGTCTGAGCATCTTCAGCCGTCGCGATACCATCAACGTGATGAAGCTGATCGGTGCTACCGACGGCTTTATCCTGCGGCCGTTCCTTAATGGTGGTGCAATGCTCGGCTTCTTTGGCGCGCTGTTGTCGCTGGTTCTGTCTGGCGCGCTGGTGTGGAAGCTGGAGTCGGTAGTGACCAACGTGGCGAAGGTATTTGGCACCACCTTTACCCTGCACGGCCTGGGTTGGGATGAGGCGCTGTTGCTGCTGCTGATCTCGGCGATGATTGGCTGGATTGCCGCCTGGTTGGCCACCGTGCAACATTTACGCCGATTTACACCACAATAGTGAATTTTTGGTATACTCTTCTCCTGCTGCGGCCCGGTTGCCGTGCTGCGGGAGAAGAGTTGCCAGACCTCAACATCTCCGATCTCTTCTCAAACGCACAAATTCCCAATCAACCTGAGCTTGCATGACGTATTGTCGTGTGCACTGTGTGTGAAAAACGGTGAACTTTTGGGGTTGAGCACGGTCCAAATCTGCAGCAAATGTTTAGGTGCCCGGCGTGTGGAACCGCTTTTGCAACAGCAACTGCCGTAAGATCACTAACTCCCCCGCCGTGAAATCACCTGCATGACCAGTTTTATCAAGAGAGGGTTTTGAATGACCAAAGAAATGCGCACTTTAGCCTTAGTCCCACAGGGCAGCTTGGAAGCCTACCTGCGGGCAGCCAACACCTATCCGATGCTGACGGCAGAGGAAGAGCGGGAACTGGCTGAACGGCTGCATTATCAGGGCGATCTGGAAGCAGCTAAGCAGCTCATCCTGTCTCACCTGCGCTTTGTCGCTCATATTGCCCGTAACTATTCAGGGTACGGTTTGCCGGTGGCAGATCTTATCCAGGAAGGTAATATCGGCCTGATGAAGGCCGTGCGTCGCTTCAACCCAGAGGTTGGCGTACGTCTGGTGTCCTTTGCAGTGCATTGGATCAAGGCAGAAATTCACGAGTACGTACTGCGCAACTGGCGTATCGTCAAAGTGGCGACCACCAAGGCACAGCGCAAGCTGTTCTTCAACCTGCGTAAAACCAAGCAGCGTTTGGGCTGGTTCAACCAGGATGAAGTGGAGCTGGTCGCGCGCGAGCTGGGTGTCACCAGCAAAGACGTGCGTGAGATGGAGTCGCGCATGGCGGCACAGGACATGACCTTTGACCCAACGCCGGAAGACGAAGGGCGTGACGGTCATGCCATGGCCCCAATGCTCTATCTGCAAGATAAAAGCTCGGACTTTGCCGAAGGGATCGAAGAAGATAACTGGGAAAGCAACGCCGCAGACAAACTGGCCTACGCGCTGGAAGGTCTGGACGAGCGTAGCCAGCATATCATCCGCGCCCGCTGGTTGGACGACGACAACAAGTCCACCCTGCAAGAGCTGGCCGATCAGTACGGCGTCTCTGCTGAGCGTGTGCGTCAGCTTGAAAAGAACGCCATGAAGAAACTGAAGATGGCGATCGAAGCCTGATACCGATATAGCGCTTAACGCTCGAAAAGCCCGGCTTGCCGGGCTTTTCTGTTTTTATCACACGGCTTACTTACCTGCTCGCTACATAGTTAGGTGGGCTGCATGCTGCGTTCGCTTAGCATTATTACCCTTCACCCTAGCCCTCTCCCACTGTATGCCTGAGGGCGTTATAAACACTTGTTTGGGAGAGAGGGATCTAGCCCGAAGCCGCAGTTGGATGCAGGGGATAACTTAGGACGCGGATGGTCCCCTCTCCCTTCGGGATGTACAGACCGAGGACATCATGAACACTTGTTCGGGGACATGGTAGACACTTACAACATAGGTATGAGTACTTCTGAGTGGAGCTGCTTATGCCGTGGAATGAGAGATCTGCCATGTCATTACGTA
>NZ_LXKR01000032.1:0-570 GCF_001692375.1 Serratia sp. 14-2641
CTTACCACTTTGTGATTCATGACTGGGGTGAAGTCGTAACAAGGTAACCGTAGGGGAACCTGCGGTTGGATCACCTCCTTACCTAAAGATATGCAGTTGAGTGCAGTGTCCACACAGATTGTCTGATGAAAAGTAATGAGCAAAGCGCTACCTGTTGATGTAATGAGTCTTGTGGACTCATGCTGATACGAACCGATTAAGAAGTTTTATTTAATCGGATTTTCGTGTCCCCATCGTCTAGAGGCCTAGGACACTGCCCTTTCACGGCTGTAACAGGGGTTCGAATCCCCTTGGGGACGCCATCCGATAATGAGTGAAAGACATTATCACCGGTCATTCGTGACTGATTATCTTAAAGATGACTCTTGCGAGTCGTGTTTAAGATATTGCTCTTTAACAATCTGGAACAAGCTGAAAATTGAAACATGACAGCTGAAACTTATCCCTCCGTAGAAGTATTGGGGTAAGGATTAACCTGTCATAGAGTCTCTCAAATAAACAGCACGACAGTGTCTCTGTTTACAGAAACACCTTCGGGTTGTGAGGTTAAGTGACTAAGCGTACACGGTG
>NZ_LXKR01000033.1:0-568 GCF_001692375.1 Serratia sp. 14-2641
GAGATAGCGTCAGGCTCACAGGAGTGCAAACAGGCCAGCGCGCAGTTCAGTGCCTGCCGCAGTTGCTGACTTTTCTGACGCCACGCCAAATTTTCATCCCGCCCTAGAGTCATGTTCTGCTCGAATTGTTGTGCCATGGAATAACCCTTATTGCTGTTGCAGCCTGCGCTGCGCGTCGATACGTGCCTGCGTCTGTGCCCGCCAGTCGTTTTCTGTCGGCGGCATTCTGTCTACCGGCTTTACCATCGGTGATGTGACCATTGGCGCTGTCGCGGCCCCCACGTTGGCCACATCGGTCGAGTAAACCCCGCGCATGAACTGGATCGCCACCACCTGTTGCTTCTCGACAAGCACCTGTTTCGACGGTAAGCGGGCAGCATCACTGCTCAGCACATTCGCCGCCTGACTGGCCGTGCCGCCGGCAATCACGCCAGCAACGGCTTTACCATCCGGTGTTTCCGGTCGCGTAGTCACCGCGTTGAAGCCGTTCGTCACCACCTGCGTATTGGCCTGCGCATACATCTCACCGATACCACCAATCCCTTTCAGCAAGGCTGGCAATACAATG
>NZ_LXKR01000034.1:0-568 GCF_001692375.1 Serratia sp. 14-2641
GAGATAGCGTCAGGCTCACAGGAGTGCAAACAGGCCAGCGCGCAGTTCAGTGCCTGCCGCAGTTGCTGACTTTTCTGACGCCACGCCAAATTTTCATCCTGCCCTAGAGTCATGTTCTGCTCGAATTGTCGTGCCATGGAATAGCCCTTATTGCTGTTGCAGCCTGCGCTGCGCGTCGATTCGTGCCTGCGTCTGTGCCCGCCAGTCGTTTTCTGTCGGCGGCATTCTGTCTACCGGCTTTACCACCGGTGATGTGACCATTGGCGCTGTCGCTGCCCCCACGTTGGCCACATCGGTCGAGTAAACCCCGCGCATGAACTGAATCGCCACCACCTGTTGCTTCTCGACAAGGACCTGTTTCGACGGTAAGCGGGCAGCATCACTGCTCAGCACATTCGCAGCCTGACTGGCCGTGCCGCCGGCAATCACGCCAGCAACGGCTTTACCATCCGGTGTTTCCGGTCGCGTCGTCACCGCGTTGAAGCCGTTCGTCACCACCTGCGTATTGGCCTGCGCATACATCTCACCGATACCACCAATCCCTTTCAGCAAGGCTGGCAATACAATG